>JAFGNH010000038.1 GCA_016927115.1 Anaerolineales bacterium
AAAGAAGGGCATTATCACAAATGATTGATTTATTACTTGTAGGGATTCTTGTTTTGCTTGTAGCTGTTGTCATGACGATGGTTGGCAAAGGGGGCGGTAATTTCTATGTCGTGATACTGGCTATCGCCAGTATACCCATGCATGAGGCAGCCACAACCGGGCAATTTATCCTTTTCTCCGCATCCGCAGCAGCCATGATCATCTTCCAGAAAAACAGATCGATATCATGGGGACTTGCTGTTATCGTTGGAAGTGTCACCGCATTATCAGCACTCGGAGGCGGTTATTTTTCCCATTGGTTCAGCGGATTCTCGTTGAAAATCATTTTTGCCGTTCTGCTGCTGGCAGCAGGAATAGTAATGCTTGTTCCGTTTTCCGAAAATAAATTTGCCTCAGAAAGCAGGAAACCCGGGATCATACAATTAAAATCGGGCGGCGAAACATATGCGGTCAATTTATGGGTTACTGTGCCGATTACGATATTAACCGGCTTCGCTTCAGGTATGGTGGGAGTTTCCGGGGGGTCTTTCCTGGTGCCGTTGATGGTTCTGGCCTGCGGCGTCCCCATGCACACAGCCGTTGGAACAGCCTCTGCTCTGATCATGTTTACAGCTTTGATGGGTTTTATTGGTCATGCGGTTCAGGGAGATTTTAATCCTTCATGGGCTGTTCCACTGGCTCTGGTCACAATTATCGGGGGAATACTGGGCGGCAGATTCTCATTAAAAACCAAACCCGCACAGCTCAAGAAGCTGTTCGCCTATACAAACTGGCTTGCTGCCCTCTTTATGGTTATCAATGCACTGCATACAAAAGGGGTTTTCTGAACACAGGGGACAAACTTACACCAAAGAAGCGAAGATCCAAAGATATAGGAGCAGGACTCCTTGCGACTTTACGTCTTTGCTCTTGTCCCGAGTACACCGAGGGATCAACCTTGCCTCTGCGCCTTTGCCGCTTTGTGGATAAATTACCTGTTATCTTCTCCGTACCTCTTTCTGAAACTTTCCCCTCCAAACCATGTCTAAATCAGTGCGCACCCCCAAAAAAACCATAGGTGGAAAGAAGGATCCTTGATGAGATTCACTGAAATTTGTATCGTCTTGCTTGTATTAATCCGGATGATCGCTCACCTGTTTGAAACAAACCGGGCCAGGCGCTGGAAACAAACCCTTCCCGTACTCGCACTAGCCCTGTCATTGATCAATTTCATGATCAACAGGCACCGCTGGCAGATGGTGCCAATTACCATTTTTCTGATCGGGATGATTATTCTTGACCTGATCCATCGAAAACACACAACAATCATAAGGAATAAAGTTATACGGAAAGTCAGTGTCGCATTTTCCTTCCTGCTTTTATTCCTGACTCTGATCTTCCCTCTTTTGCTGCCGGTTCCGGATTTGCCGGAGCCCGGCGGCCCCTATGGAGTTGGAAGGACCAGTTTCCGCATGACGGACCCCACCCGGGAAGAAATCTTTACAGCTGACCCGGATGATGTCCGTACCCTTCTCGTGACCGCCTGGTATCCGGCGGCAGAACAGCCACGCGGGGAAAAACCCGCCACCTATTGGGATCAGGACGGTTTTACAGGGAAAGCATATTCCCTCAGTGCTGAGATGGGTACTTTCTGGTATTCCCATCTCTCAGATGTCCGTACAAACAGCTATACGAATGCACCCGTTTCCACTATGGAAGAATCTTATCCTGTTGTGATCTATTCACACTCCTTCGTTGGCCTGAACACTTAAAACACCCTGTTGTTCGAGGAACTCGCCAGTCAGGGATATGTTGTCTTCAGTATTGGCCATACATACGAAACAATTGTTTCAATCTATCCTGATGGTGAGATAGCAGGAGAGGACTACACCTACATATTCAACCTTTTTGATTCCAATTCTGAGCAAGAAATTCAGCTCTACAAGGATTTCGAAATCGCCGGGGATTTGTCCGAAAAAAGAGAGCTTATCAGGCGAATTCTTACTGTGGATGATGCAGCCACAAATATGCTTCGCGTGCGGACAGAAGATGTGGTCTTTGTGCTCGATGAAATCGAAAAGGTGAACAACGGCGGCTTGTTTGAATCAAGGCTGGATATGGATCGGGTGGGTATTATGGGATGGTCTTTCGGCGGGGCTACGGCAGTGGATGCCTGCATTGCCGACAAGCGGTTCAAAGCTGGAATCAATATCGACGGCTGGCCCTACGGCGAATACTTCAACTCCGGAAAAAGGCTTTCTCAACCTGTTATGGTTATCAATGCAGAGTCTGATGACGAAACTGATCATATTGTTGGAGAAATGGTATTCGATCGCAGTGAAAATGACTCATACAGGTTAACAATCGAAAACACTTCCCACACTAACTTCTGGGATTTCCCATTGTTTTTTGATGTATATAAGTATCTGGACTATTGGGGCCCGTTGGGCGCAGCACGCCTGTCTGACATCAACAACGCGTACATTACCTGCTTTTTTGATACATACTTGAAGGGCCGTGAAGTCAGCGAATTCACAGAAAATGCTGGTTTGTTCCCGGAAGTGGAGTTCAAAGTCCGACAGCGATAAAAACAAAGTTGAAGCCATACGTCAACCCAGCGGACACGAAGCAGAATTTCCGACCACAAGCTTAACGCAAAGACGTAAAGGTCTTTTTCCACTCCTTTGCGCATTTGCGCCTTCGTGCCTTTGCGGTAATAAACAACGGGCCGCGCATAATAGCGACCTTCAAACGATCGCGTTTTCACGCTGATTAAAATTCAACCGAGGAGAAAATCTGATGTTTCCGCCCCATCATTGATCGATAAATGCCATCATGGCGTCCGTAACCAGGTTTTGCTGCTTTGCTGCGCTGATGGACGGTGTGACATCACCCTTCTGCGGGCCGTAGTCGCCGAATTGGGCATGGCTGGCGCCTTCTATTGGGACAAATACCGCGTCCGCCGGCAGCAGGTGGCGCTTGCTGTCTAAGCCGTCCGTGTTGGGTACACCATCCGTGGTCCCGTAAATCGAGAGCACCGCCAGGCCGCTGCCGGAAAGGTCCGCACTGTCCGGGGGATAGGAATCCCAGAGTGCCAGTCCGTCGAGTTTGTCTGCATGCTGGTTCGCGTAGATCGACGCAGCCGCGCCGCCCAGCGAATGCCCGGCCAGCACCCAGTTTGTGATTTCCGGATACGCCTCAATCACCGCGTCGGCCGTACCGGTGTTGAAGATCGCAAGGTTAAGCGGCATAGGTGTCAGCACAACCAGGACCCCTTGCTCTGCCAGCTGCCGCAGCACAGGTGCGTACGCTTCCGGTGCCACCAGCCCGCCCGGATAGAAAATCACTCCTGAGTCCGTTTCGGTTTCAGGTGTGAATACGATCCAGTTGTCCTGTGACACACTCACTGATGTGGAAGACTCCAGAGCCGCGGCAGCTGTCTGCCCGGCGGGATAGGTGCCGGTGGCGGACCAGACAACAAGCCCAAGAGCGGCAGCCGCCAGCAAAGCCAGGAGTCCGAGGCTAATAATTTTTACGGTTTTTCTGCTCTTCATGATTTCTCCATGCAAACGCGGTAGATAGTATTAAGTCTACCAAAAAGATAATCCGGGTATTACAACTTGCTGCAGATCTCTTTTGCTTTGTTGAAGTTATCCGGCTGCAGTATTCGCAGCAGCAGGTGTCCGTGTAATGATAAAATTGCACGCGACAGCAGAGAACTGCAGCGCCTTTCAATGGAACTTCGTTTTTATAGGATCTGTTCATGGAAGTGATTTATTCCGACCACAGCAATATCGTTCCAATACCGGATTGTTCTTTTGCCAATGTGTTCTTTATCGAACCTGATATCAACGGGAAGCCGATCATGATGTTGTTCGATACCGGCGCAGGGAAAACTGTGCTCACTGAATCCGATACAGTTTCAGTTGGAGCAAGAATTCTTGAAGCCGGAGTGCGGGCAGGTAACAATACCGGACAGATTATGGATTTTGGAACCGCAGAAATTCAAAACTTCAAAATTGGTAGTGTAGTTATTCGGAATATCCAGGTGATCGTTGTTCCTGATAACTTTTTCGAGTTTGGACAGGACGATACAGGAAAATCTTTTCCTGCAAAAGGGTGTCTCGGCTGGGATATCATTTCCCGCTTCTGCTGGGAGATCGACCCGGCAAACAGGTCCTATGGGATGAAGTGCGAAGGATCTCAAAAAAGTCTGAACAACCTCACCTGGGATTCTTTCCCGATCGTCAGTGCGAAATGGGAAGATGAGGAAATTTTCCTGGGATTCGACAGCGGCCTTACAGAAACCATGCTGGATAACAGCTGGCAAAAACGGTTGCAAAACCTTCGCAATACAAAAGATATAATTGTAGGCATCGGCGGTTCCGCTGAAGAAGATGTCGCAGTCGCAGACTCATTCGACCTGCAGATCGGCAATCAAACCATTTCGCTTTCCAGCATACCGGTAATGCAGCATGCAATCGTTGGCGCTGACAGTATAAAAATGTCTGGCTTGCTGGGAGCCGATGTTGTGCAAGGTCGCAAGTGGGTGATTGATTTTCCAAATAACACCTTCATGATATGGTGAAATTCAATTGCCAGGATACAATCTTACGCTGCTGTGGATTTGGATTCGAGGAAATCTTACTATCCCAAAAGGTGAAAAATAGAGCTCTGATATTTTTCTTAATTTCAAGCTAATCTTACAGATACAGAAATCGTACTTGAATGGTTAAAGTTAGGAGATAGCGGGATGAAACTGCGATGGGAACCTTACACACTTGATTTGAAAACAACGTTCCGCGTGGCACACGGCGCAAGCGATCAAAGGAACAATGTTCTGGTCTACCTCGATGAAGGTGTCGGGGAAGCGCCTGCTGTCCCTTATTACGGCGAAACACAGGAAGGGATTATCGAGTACCTTGAGTCTGTACCCGACCTTGGCGAAGACCCATTCGATATCGAAACGGTTTTGGCCCGCCGCCCTCCCGGCTCTCTTGCTGCACGCGCAGCAATCGATGTCGCCCTTCATGACCTCTGGGGCAAACAGATTGGGCAGCCGCTCTATCGCCTGCTGGGCCTGAACCCGGCCAACCTGCCGCTGACGTCGTTCACCATCGGCATGGATAGGCCGGCGGTGATGGCCGAACAAGCCCGGGAATGCGGCTTCCCAATTATCAAGATCAAGCTGGGCAGTGAGTTTGATGAGCAGATTGTCGCCGCCATCCGTGAAGTCACGGACGCGAAACTGCGTGTGGACGCCAATGCCGGCTGGACCCGTGATCAGGCGCTGGAACTTATCCCCCGCCTGGTTTCGTACGATCTGGAATTCGTCGAACAGCCGCTGGCTGTGGATGACGTGGAAGGATATTTCTGGCTGAAAGAGAAATTACTGGCCAGCGGGGTATCGTCCCCCATCTTTGCAGACGAAACAGCGAAAACTTCCCGTGATGTTGTTAAACTGGCGGGCGCGGTAGACGGTGTGGTGGTCAAGCTGATGAAAAGCGGGGGAATACGCGAAGCCCTGCGTATGATCCATACAGCGCGGGCTTTTGATATGCAAATCATGCTGAGCTGCATGGTTGAGTCTTCCGTGGGAGTGACAGCTGCCGCGCATATGGCACCGCTGTGTGATTATGCTGACCTCGATGGTCCGCTGCTGATCAGTAACGACCCTTATTCGGGTTTGCGTTATGATGGTGCAAAAATGTCGTTGCCGGACGGCCCAGGTTTGGGGCTGGTAAAGAGAAGTCCCCACTGAAATAAAATAGACAGGAACATTGCGTAGAGCTTCTCATGATCACCGCGTCAAATATCGTCAGTCCTGAAATACCGTCATGTGTACTGGTTGTGTCCACAAGCACGTGTACTGTTGTTCTGCGGACACGGCATAATATCGGTCATTGGCTTCCCCGGCAACATTTTAAGCGAAAAATCAGGGCAATCGCATTTTCCTGCTTAACATGGTCCCATACGAGTTCTTTGGTTTTGGTTCATCCTGGTACTTTACCCTCAACCCCGA
>JAFGNH010000039.1 GCA_016927115.1 Anaerolineales bacterium
ATGGGGCAGAATATGAACGAGTAGATGGATACGATTGAGATCCTGTATTTTTTTCGCATCCACAGATTTGGTGTAGAAATTTCAAGAATATATGAGAACGAATGCGTATAGAGAACTAACCGATACTTTATCAAAAGTAAAATCAACACTCCTCAAATTCTGGCTCTTTGTAGAAATGCGAAGCCAACCTTCTGCAGTGATAACAACATCCACGCAAGCAGCTGAGAATTTGAAGGAATTCCTTTATCGGGAGATTGAAGTAAGGGACAAGAAAGTTCTTCCGGTTTTTTGTAGATTTGCTGGAGGTGTTGACTGAGAAGGATATGCCTGTATGTGAATTCCACAGGGAACTGCAGGAATTCCTGTGGGAATATTCAAGAGGAGAAGTATATATCAATGATCAGGACAGATTGGCCTTCCTGGAAGAGAAGGTTGAAGATCTGCTGGAAAGAATCATATAATCATGGTCGTTTGACGATACCAGGAAAGAAGTTATGCTCCTTCACGAGAAAAGTGGAATAGTCATGAGGCCTATCCTTAATGAAAAAGCAGAGCCTTCATGTTCATGGGATGATTTGAGCACTTTGACCATATCGAAACATGGAAGACTATATCAGGCTCCATCGTTATGTCAAAAAGGGAATGTTATTCGGGAGATGAGGGGGTTCCTTCGCTATAGCGGCTTGATGCAAACGCTGTAACGATCCGTTGTAAACGCTGTAACAGTTCGTTATAAACGCTGAAACGGTCCGTTGTAAACGCTGTAACGGTTCGTTGTAAACGCTGTAACGGTCCGTTGTAAACGCTGTAACGACCCGTTGTAAACGCTGTAATGAGCTGTTTCACACTGAGCAGCGAGGGTTTGTACACTATGCAATGCGGCATTACATACAGTCCAATGGGATATTGACCACTGTGCAGTGGGGTACTACACGCGCTGAAAGGGGGCGGGCTCGCTTAAGCTGGAGGGGTACTTCAGCAGCAGGAGACCCGGTCTGGGCATTGAAGGATACTGCAATTGGCTGCGGCGTTCAGTGCCCAGACCGGGTCTCTTGATGGGGTGTCTTGATGGGCGTGCCTTCTTGCTCTGATAAAGAAGGAGGAATGCGATTCCCTGCCGCCGGAATATGACAGCTTGACGGTGTTAACCCGGGTGTGTTATAATCTCCTTCTGCCTGGGGGGAGGCGGAAATCGATGCGGGGTGGAGCAGTGGCAGCTCGTCAGGCTCATAACCTGAAGGTCAGAGGTTCGAATCCTCTCCCCGCTACCTTAAGAAGAAACGCCCATCCGGGCGTTTTTTTTTGCACATGTACTGCGAAATGGCGATATGTTTGTAATTCCGGAAGACGAGATCGCTCCCGGTTATCTGGTTCTGCTCAAGGCCGGCAGGCGTGTTCCGGTTGACGTGCGGGTGATAAACGGCATCAGCATGGCTGTCGATGAAAGCCTTCTGCCCGGGATCCTGTTCCCGTGAACAAGGAAAACAAACGCAG
The DNA here is from genome assembly GCA_016927115.1 of Anaerolineales bacterium. Classification (GTDB taxonomy): domain Bacteria; phylum Chloroflexota; class Anaerolineae; order Anaerolineales; family E44-bin32; genus JAFGNH01. Next base: position 1,495 of record JAFGNH010000039.1, read on the forward strand.
TTGGTTGAGATCACCCTTTCGCAGAACGGTGTGCCATGGTTGATTCCGGAAGCCTGGTTACAAGGGGGCACGGTAAAGCAATCGTTGTATCCACTGGCGGGGTTCGGAGCTTCGGCTGCCACAATCAGCTACGTTCGCCGCCTGGATGATCGGTTTTGTCCTGCTGGTCTTTCCTATGCGCTCTGAACGGGAGCCGCTCTGGCCGCCGGGCATCACCTCGAAGCGGGTTTTGATATTCTGAGGCCTGGGATCGCTTCGATTCATTATTCCCGGGACGGAAATTCCTTTTCTCCAGACCCTCATAAAAACTCGTCACTGGATCCTGGAACCCGGCTGTTGATTGCAGGATTGGTATTTCAGGGGACGATATGGATCGAGGTCGGTAAATTACTGACTTATCAGAATAGCAGTGCTGGAAAAATATGATAGTATGTATCGGGGCACGCTCTTGAGCTGCCAATCTCTCCGGGCTTATCGGGATAGAAAAGCAGTCCTGAATGAATAGGATAATTAAACTTTCACGTATGCCTGGATATCTGCAGATCCTGACAGGAATCGGAGCTGCAGATGGTGGTGCAGGCTTTGCAGGTATGGCGCTTGGCCTATTCCTTATGGTATGGATCGTTATTCAGGTGAAAATCCTTGGCGGTATTCACTGGCTGCATATTCTCTGTTTCATTCTGGGTGGTTTGGAAGCAGGACTTGGGTTTCTCATTTTCAGACACACCAATAAAAAATACGATACATAATCATCTATATATGCATCAGGCGTTTAAATAGTATAGAGAGAGACTGCCGTTTTCCAGGACAGCCCTCTCTTTTTGTTTTTTAATCAATTCATTATTGATTTGTTATATCTGCTTTACTTCAGTTTTTCGATTACGAGGCTATCCTTTGCAGAGCCGGTAAACAGAGCCAACAGGAGTGTGCCGAAAGCTGTCGGTATCAGCAGGCTGAGTATCTTCTCCGTCCCCGGCAAGTTTACACATATTTCCAGCAGCACCAGGCCGGGGAAGATGGACAGCCAGGCAGCCAGGGTTCCGCCCAGCATCCAGCGCCATAATCCGCCGATGCCTCTCCGAAGTGGATCGCCCGCATGCCTGTACCACCACTTCCCGGAATACTGCAGCCTCATCCCCGCTGTACTCAGAATAATACCCAGCAGTGGGGGCCCGAACCCTCCACCAACCAGGAACAGGAGGAAGGACAGCCCCAGCAGAACCAGTCCGCCGTGTTTCTTTTCGATACAGAGGGCGCCCCAGGCCAGGAAAGCCAGGGATAGAATAAAAGTGAGGATCCCGCTGAGAAGGAAACTGGGGAGGATGGTGAACGCTGGTTCTCCTGCCATAATACTGAATGCAGGGTGGTTCCAGGATTTAATCACCAGTCCTTCAGGACGGACATTGCCCTGCAGTATCTCACCGACACCATGTTCAAGACCGGCCAGGGCGACAATGGCGCTTACAGCAGAAATCGTCTTCGCAGATGCATTTTTCATTGGTTTTCCTTATTCTTCATGGACTGCTTTATCTGTAAGCCGGGCCCAATTCCAGCGTATCCGGCAGACTCTGTGCCCAGGTTGTGATCTCACCCCAGTCCCTCAGGTCGGCTGCAGGCAGCTGCTTCATAGCCGGGATCATGTTCCAGGGGAACTTTAAAGCTCCCGGGTCAAAACGTCCGCCGATTATCAACACCGATTTTGGTTGGATTTCCGGGAAATTTTCCAATTCGTTCTGGACCTGTTCCCTGGATCCTTTCATATGCTCTTCCACCTTATCCGGTTCCATCGGGCCGCCGGCAAAAATTGCTAACGGCAGTCCGTCCTTGAATTTCAGGCGGAATCGTGACAGGAAGCGTCGGCCGTCCCCATGCATTTTGAACATATAGAGCGGGACACCCAGCACGGCTGCATCGTATCCATTGAGAGAATGTATCTTCTTTGCTTCCGCGAGCTCGGTTTCCAGATGCTTCGCCTGAAGTACAGCCGCTATACGTTCAGCTACCTCCCGTGTTGAACCATGTGTGGTGGCGTATGAGATTAGAACTTTCTTTTCCATCGATTTCTTTCTCCTTTTCAACTGCAGAGAATGAGTTCCTGCAGACAGAATATTTACCTGGAACAGACAGGTTCAGGTGTGCGAAATGGTTTTTTGAAGTGATTATTTGCCAGCTTCAAAAGCTGATAAGCAAGGGAAAGGTACCAGGCCAGTAAGAATACAGCCGAGATGGAAAGCGGGACAAATACCAGGCCGGGAAATAGCATGAGGAAGATGTAGTAACCCAACCCAAAACCGTTTGCCAGGATACCCAGAAGTGCAGTACGTCGGCTGAAGTCCGGGCTGTGCAGCATCAAGACAGAAAGTATCAGCAGGGCGGTTGAGATCAGGAGGAAGCTGGGATACAGGCCGGTGCCGGCATAACTGTTTGATTCAAATACTGCCAGCAAGGACTTGCCTTTGTTCAGCAGTGAAGTTTGCCCGGTGTGATTTGCCGGCGGGAATTGGCTGCTGAGACTCAGCAAAACGAATGCCTTGTTCGTGGCAGCATAATATACCGTTCCGGCGAAACCCAGGATTCCGGCAGTTGTGCTCCATTTTTTACTGGTCCTTCCCAGATTTCCCCATAAAGCCAGCACCAGAATGGCAACAAACAGGTAGTTGAAAAGATCAAAACCGCTGAGCAGTGTGAAAGCGATAAGCGGGTTCTCCTGCAGCAGTTCGAACCAGCCCGCTATTGTATCGGGTGCGGCGAGCGGCCCTGAGTTGAATATCCCGAACTCTCGCAGCACGTAATATTCCGCATCGAAGTTCCTGCGAAAAACCGCGGCCAGGATTGCGGCTGCCGCGCCGATGCGGTACAGGATCTTCAAACCCTGCCCTGGTTGCTGTAAGGAAGTGCTCCTATCCACATTTTTCTCCCGTATTTCCATTTTATGCTCCTTGCATGCCGGTATTTTACGGGATTGGGTTGAGGACGTCTTCTATCTAAAGTTAGAACCGGGGGTTGTATTTATTTAGGGAGGTTTGTGTACAATAGCGATGTATGCCTGAAAAACTTTTTTCACCACTTGTGTATACCAAGCTGCGGATTCCGGTTTCGCATCCGCAGATCGTTTCTCGCCCCAGACTGCTTGATCGTTTTACACTTGAACCCGGGCCTGTCCTGTTCCTGGCCTGTGCTCCTGCCGGCTACGGTAAAACAACACTGCTTGTTGAGTGGGCCCAATCACTTGTTTCACAGAACGCGACGGCTGTCTGGCTCTCCCTCGACCCGGCGGATGATGACGCACTTCACTTTGCTGCCTATCTAAATGCCAGTCTTGTGGAAGCACTCGGCCCGACCGAAACTTTCAATCATATCCAGCAGGTGCTGCGGTCTGCCCCCGAACCGGATGTACACCGGATCATGCAGCTGTTGATTAATGCAATTGCCCGATCAGAACGCCTGTGTGTGCTTTTCCTTGATGATTACCATGTTATTTCAGATCCTGCAGTTCATGATTCGATTGCCTATCTCCTGGATCATATGCCGCAGAACTTGCGACTGGTGATAGGCAGCCGGGTTGATCCACCCCTGCCGCTGGGCCGGCTGCGAGCCCGGGGTAGATTGGTGGAAATCCGTACCCCCGACCTGCGTTTTATCGGGAAAGAATCCGAGGCTTACCTGAACGACAGGATGCGGCTTGCCCTTTCTCCTGAACTTGTCCGTGATCTTGAAGCCCGGACAGAGGGGTGGGCTGCAGGGCTGCAGCTAGCTTCGCTCTCCCTTTCCGGCCGTCCAAATAAGGAAAGCCTTATCGCTTCGTTTTCCGGCAGCCATCGCAATCTGGTCGATTATCTTCTTGAAGAAGTGCTGATCCAGCAGTCCGGGGAGATCAGAAATTTCCTGCTGACAACATCCATTCTGACCCGTTTCAGTGCATCGCTTTGTGATGCGCTTTCAGGGGATGCGTTTCCGAGTGAGACAATACTGACGAAGCTGGAAAAGGCGGATCTGTTCCTGATCCCGCTTGAAGATAGCGGCCGCTGGTATCGTTATCATCATCTGTTCCAGGATTTCCTGCGTGAGAGACTGCGGAGAGATCTGCCGGAGCGGGAAGCAGCGCTGCATCAGAAAGCCTGTGTGTGGTATGCTGAAAACCATATGCTCCGGGAGGCAGCATTCCATGCGTTCGAGTCAGGTGATTGGGAATATGCTGCAGCTTTTGTGGAACAAAGCAATTTCACACTGATCACTCTTGGCGAGATTTCTCTGCTTGCTGACTGGTGTTCGCAGTTTCCGGAAGAGGTGATGGATAAGCACCCGCTTCTCTGCATTCTGCAGTGCTGGGCATGGGTATTGACCTTCAGCCGGCGGTATCACCTTCGCGTACATGCCCGTCTGCAGCAAGCCGAGCAGGCAGTTATCCACATTAGTGACAGCCGGGCCGCAGCTGAACTCCGGGAGCATGCAGCCGTGGTGCGATCGTTTATAGCCATGGCGCCAGACCTGGATCTTGATCCTTATCCGTACCTGGAATTTTCGGATCTGATGCTCAAGAGGTATCCCGGGGGAGATCCCGGACAGTACAGCGCGCTGCTCTGGAAAGGATATGTCTACCTGGCATTGCAGGAAACGAAGGATGCGATCGATACCCTGCAAAAGGCACTTGAGTCTGCCCTGAGAGGGCATCTGTACTTCGGAGTTATTGAAGCGTCTTTTCATCTTGCAAGGTTGGCCTGTGCGCAGGGTGATCTGGAAAAGGCGGAAATCATATGCCTGCAGGGCAGGGAGGCGGTTACAGCGGCGATTACCGGTGGTGAGGGTGAGATGCCTGCTGCCGGCAGCCTTGATATTGCATTGGGCTGCATCTTATTGGAACAAAACAAGCTTGAGCAGGCTGAGCAGAACATGCTCAAGGGGCTTGAGTTAGTCGGAGGCAACATTAATCCCTTCCACCTTGCTACAGCCTACATAACGCTGGCACGCCTGTATCACATTCAGGGACGGATCGCCGAAGCGGAGGACTACCTTTCGCGGCTGGAAGATACATGGCCGGATACAGCTTTCCTCAGCAGCGGGTTGAAGATAGCTTTTCAACTCTCTGCAGCAGCAGAGAATCAGTCTGTATTGCAGGAGGCAGCAGGATGGTGCCGGAAGTTTGAGAAAGACTTTAACGGCGGGATTCCCGAACCCGGAATGGGGCCGCTTGGTGCAGCTGATATCTATTACGAGGCATTCCTGGTCTGGGTCCGCCTGTGCACAGCGCTCCGGATTCCCGATAAAGCTTTCCAGTACCTGGAAAGGCAGCTGGAAACAGCTCGGAAACAGGACCTGAAACTACGTTTGATCCAGCTTTCATTACTCGAGGCGCAGCTGGCTAACGCAATGAAGCAGGAAGACCGGTCAAGGAAAGCGCTCGAAAAAGCGCTGGCGGCAGCCGAGGGGGAGGATTTTATCCAGCAGTTCAACATTGGTTCGGGTCTGACAGATATGCTTAAACATACTGGTTCGGATCACCCTCACCGTGCACTGGTTAACCGAATCCTCAGCGCCACCGGAGGAGTATCAGGCAGGGAAATGGAGGCACCTGTACCACCAGTTTCGCTTCCGGGCGGCGAGTATCTGACCGAGCGGGAGCTGGAAGTCCTGGTCTTGATATCGCGCGGCGCTTCCAATCGGGATATCGGCAGAGACCTGTTTATATCGGTCGGCACGGTGAAGAGTCATGTTAATCGCATTCTCGGTAAACTGGATGCTAAGAACAGGACGGAAGCTGCCGCTCGTGCACGCGAACTTGGCTTGATTGACCCTTGATACAGTTTTCAAATGAAAAATTGTAGGCTGTTTGTTTGGAAAATCCTGTTGGAGATAGTCTTGTTTACTCTTTTGAGAACAGCAGAAGGAGGAGGGTGTTCTCTGCGAAGGATGTTTTAAATCAAGCAGGTATTCGGCTTGAGTAACTCCTGTCGGTTGCAGGATGGATGTGCATAGTTCCTTTCCGTTCGATCTTACCTCCATCTTGAATAACTCTTCCATTATTGCAGGTTGGTCAAAAATACTACCCCATGTGTTCATTATCATAGATAATACTTGACACAGTATACTTTGTATACATACGAATTATGTCTATACTGATTGTGAAAAAGCTCACAAACTACTGGGAGGGGCGTAATGAAAGACTATGATGTAATTGTGATTGGCGCGGGTGTGGGGGGGCTTTGTGCCGGATCCCTGCTGGCACATCAGGGCCGCCGGGTCCTGGTGCTGGAGCAGTCAAACCGTGTGGGCGGCTGCTGCTCAACGTATGAACATGACGGCTATCATATCGATATCGGCGCATCCATTATCGAATTTGCCGAAGTCATTGATTGGGCTTTTCAGCGCATGGGTACCTCGATCTACGAGGAAGTGGATCTGGTGCCGGTCGATCCAACTTTTACAGCCAAGCTGCACGATGGAACGGAAATTTCATTCCCTCTTGATCTGAAAGAGACAGAGCGTGTAATCGCCGAGGTTGCACCAGAGGATCTGGATGGCTGGAAGCGGTATGCTGAAACGATTGAGGGTTTCCTGACAGCTGCCCTTGACGGCTTTTTCACCGCACCTGCCAGCACTTTCGGGGATATTATCAATCTCTTTCGGAACACACCAGCACTCCTGAAATATGGTTCCCTTTTTATGAGCAGTTATGAGTATGTGATTCGGAAATACTTCACCAATGAGAAGCTCATCGAAGCATTTTCCTTCCACAGTTTCTATGCCGGACTGCCGCCGGCGCTGCTTCCGGGCCATTTCTCAATGCTGCCGTACTCTGAGCACCATGGAGTTCATTACTCGAAAGGTGGGATGATCAGCATTCCGAAAGGTTTCCAGAGATGTGGTGAACGCGCCGGGATGAAGGTCCAGTTGGAAAGCACAGTGGAAAAGGTGCTGGTAGAGAACGGACGGACCGCCGGCGTGCAGCTGATTGATGGAACCAGGATTACAGCCGATATTGTTGTTTCCAATATCAATGCCAGGAAATTGTATACAGACATGGTCGATCCGCAGTACCTTTCACGGATTGCACAAAAAGGAATCCGCAGCTACAAGTATTCCATGGCTACACCTATGCTCTATCTGTGCCTGAACAGTGAACCGGCGCTGAAAGATCACCATACGTTGATGACAAAACCGATGGACCAGGTTAACGACTACTGGTTCAACCAGTATGAGAAGGGGCGATTCCCGGCAGAACAGTTTGGGATTCTGAGCTGGACGACAAAATCAGATCCGAGCCTCGCACCGAAAGGGCACCATATCATTGCTGTTACGCTGGCGCCAGGTGCGTACAGGCTTGCCGGTACCACCTGGGATGCAGAGAAGGAGGGCCTGAAAGCGGCAATCATCGAGCATCTGGAGGCGAAATATCTACCCGGATTGCGTGATCAGATTGTACATGCCATTTTCTCAACCCCGGTAGATTTCGAACGCCAGCTTCTCTCACCGGAAGGTGCGATTTATGCCCTCAGGCAGGATTTGTTCAACTCGTTGATGTTCCGGCCTGCAGCACGTTCCCGCCATGTCAGGGGACTGTACCTGGTGGGGGCGTCGACCCATCCGGGCGGCGGTGTGCCTACCGTTTCCTCTTCCGGCATTATCGCGGCTGACCTGATAGCGAAGTACGAGCAGTAATAAGGAGAATCTGATGAAAGCACTGCGTGTTATTGCCTGTATTGCTGCAGCCCTGCTCCTGATTTATGTACTATTGAACGAATCACGAAGGCGCAATGTGAAGAATTTGATCTCTCAAATCCCGGATCTGATTCCGCGCTATTTTGTGTAAATTCCGACGCTGGGGCTTTCACCCAACCGGTAACGGAAAGGGGATGTCCATTCCATAACCGTCGAACAAGCTGCCTGACGACAGAGATCAGATTGCTGAAATACTCCGGCAGCATGCTCGAGCTGCTTCCGCAGCCAATCTATTGATTGGGTTGATAACAGCAGTCGTGAAGGATATTTTCGATAAAGATGGAAGAACTTGAATAGCCTGGATTTCCACACGCTCGGGAAAAAAGAAGGCTGTCCCAATATTTATAGTGCACCCTGAAAGTTTTTTATTCAACTTTCGGTGTGTATTTTTTTATCTTGGGGCAGCCTTTGTTTATGGAACATACTGGTTTTAATATGTTGATTTGACCCCGCCGGTGGATGCAGTTCCTACAGCCGGTTTATTCTGTTTCCTGGTATCAACTCCTGAGCTGCAGGCCTTTGTGAGTTCGTTTGTTTGTGGACCATCCTTTGTCAGGGGCGTAGTTGTTGGATGGGATATCTGGCAGGAAAGATGGGGAGAAGGCTTATCGTGTTTCTTCCGAACAGCCGGAAATAATTGTTTCCTGTGGCGGGAGATGCCTGATTTCCGGTCGAGGCGGAACTGCTCCTCGATTTCGATTTCTTTTTCCCATTTCAGAATCAGGTTGATCATTTGTACACTCATAGCCTTCCTCACATTCGTGACAGTGCAACCGGTTGCACTGTCGGATAAAAATTTTTATGCTGACTGGCGGACGACGATCTCGGCCGGAATGGACGTATTGGTCACAACACCGGTCTGCAGGAACTGGAGCAGGTTCAGCGCAAGTAGTCTGCCTGCCAGAGGAATTTTCTGGCTGATTGTTGTCAGAAGCGGGTTCGAGTATCTGGCTATCGAAAGATCGTCGTACCCGACTACAGCAACATCCTCCGGCACACGCCGATTTTGATTGCGCAGTATTCTCATAGCCTCGATTGCCATTAAATCGCTGTTCACAAAAACTGCATCAAGATCCGGGGCTTGTGCCAGTAAAGTCTGCATAGCAACGCCGCCTGAAACTTCAGAATAATCGCCGTAAGCAATCAGTGCAAGGTCGATTTCTTTATCTGCTTCTTCCAGCATTTTTTTATACCCTTCGAAACGCTGCTCTACTTCGATTTCTCCAGGCGGGCCTCCCAGAAAGGCAATCCGCGATCTTCCCAGGTTGATGAGATGTCTGGTGGCCAGAATACCGCCGTTCAGATCATCACCGGCCACAGAGCAGTAACTGAGACCTTGAATTGGCGGCCCCCAGGCGATAAAAGGTGCGCCCATTTCGATGAGTGCCCGGATATGAAACTGCTTTCGGTTTGAGGTCATGAGGACGAATCCGGCCACCCGCCCTGATTCCAGATATTCATGGACCCATTCTGTTTCATGCGGATTTACATGGGTGACAAGCATATCGTAGCCGTTTTCAGACAGTCCGATTGAAACGCCTCCCATCATTTCCATTCCCAGCAGATCGGCAACGGAAACATCTTTATGATAAGCGTGGGTGATAAAAGCAATGTTTTTGCTTTTCTTGAGACTGAGCTGTTGGGCAGGGATGTTGATCTGGAAGTTGTGCTTTCTGGCGATTTCGAGGATTCTTGTTTTGGTTTCGTCTCCGATCAGCGGGCTGTCGCTCAGTGCGCGCGAAACCGTTGATTTGGAAACCCCGGCCAGCCTGGCAATATCCGCAATGGTTTTTACTGTCTCTGTGCCCATTTTCCATTACCTTTATGCAACCGGTTGCATTATATAATAAATCAAGCGCCATGTCAAATAGCGGCTCCAAGTGTGCCTCGATATTTCACAAGCAGGTCATTTGAATAGGAAATTTTTACAACCCTAAAAATTCATGGTGTTCTGCTGCCTATTATTTTGCCTGAAAAAAATCTATGTGGGTCAGATTGCTGTTTATTATGCCGGGCCCTCTGTGTCTATAATGATGAGACAACTTCACCTCATAATTTAGTAGGGATTCGAAGGAGAACTGATGTCACAACAGGAAGTAAT
>JAFGNH010000040.1 GCA_016927115.1 Anaerolineales bacterium
CAGGACCCCTCGTTTATTATTGGTGGACTGATTGTAGCTTTGCTGCTGCTGCTGGCCGTGCTCGGCCCTGAGCTGGCACCCTACAATCCCTACATCCGAAGTGAACTGCAGATGGTTGATGGCGTGATGAAAAAAGCGCCGATTGATCCATGCCCAACTTACCCATTGGGTACCAATCCCTACGGCGTCGACATGATCTCTCTGCTGCTGTATGGTGCGCAGACAACGCTTATGATTGCCGTGTCCGCAACGATAATCCGGGTAATGCTCGGTTTGATCCTTGGATCCCTGGCAGGCTGGTTCCCGGGCAGTGTGTTGGACCGGATAGTTGTCGGGTTGATTGAATTTCTCGCGGCGATTCCAAGTATTATTCTGGCAATCATTGTGCTTCTGGCGATAGGGATTCGGACGGGGCAGATAGCCTTTATCATTGCCCTGTCGGTGGTCGGATGGGGTGAAATAGCCCAGATTATCCGCAGCCATGTGTTGTCTATACGTAATGAGGAATTCATCCAGGCGGCGAAGGCAGTTGGCCTCACCACGATGGAAACACTCAGCCGACATGTTCTACCAAATCTCACGGCAACAGTTGTAACGATGGCTGCCCTTGAAGCCGGCAGCGCGCTGCTGCTGCTTAGCGAAATCGGGTTGATTGAAATCTTCATCGGCGGTGGATTCTTTATCCCTGGTGATCCCGGAACGCCCAGTGTGACCATTCCGGAAATTCCCGAGTGGGGTGCGCTGATCGGCACCAACTGGCGATATTTCCAGGCGCGACCATGGCTGACCCTTTCACCGGCTGTTGCATTCTTCATCGCCATTCTGGGGTTTAATCTGTTGGGGTACGGCCTCCAGCGTTTTATTAAGCGCGGGAGATTCTACCCGAGCGGGGTATCGGTATTCCGGTTTATGGCTGTGGTAGTTGTTATCCTTTTCGGTATTCAATATACCTTCGCTCATACTGGGCCTGAGACTGAGTATAAGCCCAAGTCCGAGCAGTTTGATGTAACCAGGGCATGGGGAGATATCGCCTACTTCACTAATGAAACCTACGGTGGGCGTACAACCGGAACAGCCGGCGCCATGGTTGCAGCCAGTTATATTGAAGATCAATTCGAGGAACAGGGACTCACCCCGCTGATGACCGGTTCATACCAACAACTGTACCGAGTATCTCAGGGGCGCATCACTACGGTGCCGGAGCTGCATGTCGGCGGCGATGATGAATATGTGTATACATTTTCTGACGGTGTGGCCTTTGATCCATATGAAGCCAGTAATAGTCATGGAAGTGTAGAAACTGAGACCGCCTATTTTGTAGTGAACCCGGTCGAGTATCCGCGTTTTTATGCGCTGCCAGGTGGTTCTATGTTGGTGTTTGGTGAAACTACAAACGCAACTTCACGCCTCCTGATTATCGAGGATGAAGCGTTTCCATCGTTTCAATATGCACCGCCTTTTATCGGCCCGGCTTCGTTCCTGGGATTCTGGCCGCAGTTTGTGATCAAACGATCCCTGGCAGCAGAACTTCTTGCCCGACAGGGCTATGATCTCGATCAACTGGAAGTCGAAGGAAAAGAATATGGCAGAGGATTCATTAAACAGCTTGATTTTCCTATGGAAATATTCTTTGGGATGGAATATGAATATGCGCTCGGGGAAAATGTCATCGGTTATATTCCCGGAAGCGACGCACGAATCCAGACAAACCGCATCCTTGTTGTGGCTGATTATGCCGGCCCAGCTGCTATAGAGGGCGATATATACCCGGGTGCAGATGATAATGCCAGTGGTGTGTCAGTGATGCTGGAAGTTATCCGCCTCTGGAATGAGCAGGCGTTCACGCCTAAACGGACTGTGGTATTTATGGCCACCTCCGAATCAGGCGCAGCTTACTTCACCCAGGAGCCGATCCTTACAGCAAGTGAAAATGATAATTGGACAGTGGTTATTCTTGAGGGTCTCGCTGCGGGGGAGCCGGACCTGAGCATAATCCAGAGCGACGGTAATTTAGCCCGCATGTTCCTGGACAGTGCGAAACAAATGAAGGTGGATGTAAACCGCGGCGGTGAGTACGACTTTTTCTTCTTGACAAGTGATAATGAAGAAAGCTGGGGTATGACTTCACTGGGTAATTATGTCGGTATCGTAATCAGCAGACCCGGTGATGAGCTGTCTGGCGGCCCGCAGGATTTCCGGGAGCATCTCAATCCGGCATACCTGGAGGATGCAGGTAAAGTGATCTCACACTTCCTGATGATGTTGAGTTCACCTTAAAGCTGCGGTTTGTCCCGCTTTCTTACTGCCGTTGCAAAGAGCGTCCTTCCGCTGCTTCGTCGCTCACCGTCTTCTGTATGAATCTCCAGGGGACTTAACGATCTTTGCAGCGACGGTATTTTTATCACTCCGGGGAAGGAACAATCCCCGGTAGAAATCAACAGGCGATGGTGAAAGTTGGTGAATCAGTATCACCTGAACTGGCGGTAAAAAAAACAGCAATTTTTGAGATTGTTTTCAAGAAACCCCCGGGAAGTATTTATGCGTGACTGGTTAAAACGTGTGGCACTTGCTTTGAGGACACCCTCTTTCTTGCTGGGTGGAGGTATTGTGCTGGCCCTGATAATGCTGGCGGCGATTGGACCGGAAATCGCACCTCACAGCCCCTATGTGAGCGGCCGGCTGCAGCTGGTGGAAGGAACGCTGCAAAAAGCTCCAATCGAGCCATGCCGTACATTCCCGCTGGGTACGGATGCAAATGGAAGTGACATGCTGTCACTGCTGCTGTATGGGGCGCGCACCACCTTGATGATGGTTATTTTCGCAGCCACGATTCGACTCTTCCTGGGGCTCATACTGGGCGCGCTTGCAGGCTGGTGGGCGGGCCGCCTCTTCGATCGGATTTTCCTCCGTATTGTGGAGTTGTTTGCTGCACTGCCGAACCTGATCCTCGCAGTTGTGGTTCTGTTTGCTGTAGGATTGCAGCACGGGCAGGCAGCATTTATCGCCGCCCTTGCGTTGTCAGGCTGGGGGGAGGTGGCCCAGATTCTGCGATCGCATGTGCTCGGTATCCGTCAGCAGGAGTATATCTCCTCCGCCAGGGCTGTGGGGCTGACGCCTATTGGCATCCTGAGCAGGCATGTACTTCCCAATCTGACAGGTACGGTGTTGACTCTGGCTTCGCTGGAAATTGGCCGAACCCTTCTTCTCCTCAGCGAACTTGGTTTTATCCAGATTTTCATTGGCGGCGGGATACTGGCTCCGGGGGATGTGGGCAGCGGCGCTGTTCTGACTGCTGATATTCCCGAATGGGGTGCAATCCTCGGATCAACCTGGCGCTCTTTCCGCACATATCCCTGGCTGCCTGGCACACCGGCTGCTGCTTTTTTTATCGCCATCGCAGGTTTCAATCTGTTTGGATACGGCCTGAAACAATTCCTGGACCGGGGACGTTTCTACCCGAGTGGTTTATCCGTATTCCGCTTTCTGGCAGCACTGTTTTTGGTGCTGGCAGGGCTGCAGTTCGTTCTGTCCCGGTCCGGCCCGGAAATGTGGTATCGGGAAGATGCTGCCGGGTTTAACGCCCAACAGGCGCGGCGGGTTGTTCTCTATCTGACGCAGGCTGCTTTCCATGGCCGCAGTGAAGGTAGTGCAGAGGCTGCTCTCTCCGCTGCGTACATCAGCCGGGCTTTTCGGGATGCCGGCCTCACCACACTGCGCGATGGCAGATACTATCAGTCGTTCCCTGTTTCCCGTGGAAGCATTATCTATGATGCACAGCTGAAGATTCCGGGGGAAGACCCGGTCCGATTTTCGCGGGCGGATGGATTTCTTTACGATTTCAGTACCATGTTTGAATCTCAGGCCGCCTGGGAAACAGATAATCTCCTATTTGTGAACAACCCAGCACGCACCGCTCATGCGCTTTTCCCGCAGGGACAATACTTTTTGTTTGATGAGAGCAATCCCTATTTGCGGATAGAAATTTTGCCGGACGACGAACTGCCCTGGTACGGCTCGCCGAATTCCACGAGTGCTTCTTTTGATGTTATTCGTGGACAGCCGGCTTTTAAAATCAGGGAATCAACCGCAGCGGCAGTTCTAACGCAGAGCGATCTTGAATTTGACATACTGCTGGAGCAGGCAGCTGAAGCGGATGAACGGGTTGTTGTGCCGCTGGAAATCCCCGCACGGGTGGAATCCGGAGTGCTTTATGAAACCGTGCTGGGAATTAATGTGGTGGGTTATCTGCCTGGCGGCGATAGCCGTCTCAGCCACAGCAGAATACTGGTCGCCGCTCGTTATACGACACCGCCTTCCACGCCATCTCTCGAGTATCCCGGGGCTGATGAAAATGCCAGTGCAGTGGGTGTGATGCTTGCAGGGATGAGGGTGCTTGTAGATATGGAATATCAACCGCGGCGATCCATAGTGTTTGCGGCTGTTTCACAGGCGGGGTTGGACTACATGCTGTGCAATCCGGCGCTTTCTTCACAATCACAGGATGAATGGACTGTGATTCTGCTGGAAGGGTTGGGAGCAGGAGAATCCGACCTGGCACGGCTGGAAACTGGAGGCGGTCTGGCAGCGATGTTCGACAAGAGTGCGCGTCTGATGGGTGTCGATACGACTGAGATAAGCCTGCAGCAGTCGCCAGCAGCCACACTTGTACGATCACTGAGTGGACAGGGCATCCTGGATGAAGCGTACGATGTGCTTGTCATTGCCCGGCCGGGGAATGCTATTTCCGGCACACCAGAGGATGGAAAGGATAACCTGGACGTAACTCTTTTACAGGAAGCCGGGGAGGTGTTCACCCACTTTATGCTTGTACTTGGCTCTCAATAAGCTGCATGGCCTGGCAAGATTGGTACCCTGCGGAAGATCAGGCTGTTGTTCCCAACGAGATAAGGCTGCAAAACCCGGACGTCCGGGCAGAGGGGAAAATGTCTTCATCTGGTTCTACAGCCAGCTGATTCAAGGATAACAGGAGGACTGGAATTCCATCATCTACCCTCCAGGCATTATGCGAAATGTGTATTCTACGATATGATAGGGTGTAGGCTGGAAACGAGGGGGTTCCAGTAATATTTGAA
>JAFGNH010000041.1 GCA_016927115.1 Anaerolineales bacterium
GTGTAACTTATCGGCTGGAACAATGGTCCTTTCACAATACTTTGTCAAAGGTTCATCAAGAAAAGCAACCAGGTCATGGGGAGACATGTGTGCAAGGATCAGCTTTCCGCTGGCTGTGCAGTGAACGCTGAAATGCCGGCTTACATCTTCCTTGATTGTCAGACAGTACTTCTCCGGAAGTACTGTCCTGGTGTTCATTTCGCCCTGTGTAAAAATGTCGAGCACGCAGGTCTCCTCCCCATTTTTCCTGAAGCTCGATCATATAAGGAAGAGCCTCTTCTCGCAGGTTTAATCTGCGGTTGACTCTGGCTCCAATATTTGCCGGTCCAACTCCTAAACGATACATTTCCGCATCGTGGGTACTTTCAAGAAATCCACAGCTGAGCAGGGTTTGCACAATTCGATGTGTTGTAACATTGTGACGATTTACACCCTTTGCTGTTTCAGATACCCCTCGTTCAGGATTGTTTTCATCAAAACAGGAAAGAATCTGTATAGAGCACTTCATTTCCCGCACGTTGTAATCGGCCAATTCTTTCATTGGCTGCTGTCTCACATCCCATATTGAAGGTGATTATGATGATATCCTCTGCAAAGCGTAAGAACAACATAATATTGCATCTGCCATTATTCTGACTGATAAAAAATACTTCCAAAGGCTGCGGCCAAGTCTTTCACCCAAACGGCAAACTCGTCCGGCGACCCCGTCGCTGTGATCCATCATGATGTGTGTGTCCATGGATTACCACACCATACAACGGGCAATAATGCTGGCGACCGCCCTGTTTGACCAATATCGAACAATCTCGGTGTCCTCCCTTGTTCCATCACATGTGAAGCCTGCGACTTCAAACACGGTTTCCATACCCTGCTTATCCATGTATCCACCTGCTCCCTCTTGACTCGCTTCCCCGTTTTCCCGTATACTGGTACCAAGTCTTCATACCTCATACCTCATATCTTATACTGCCATGAAAGGCGCTCAAAAAGATATGCTCGAACCAGCCCGACAGGAAACCGATCTCCCCACCCGCATCGCACGATCCCTGCTCGCTTTTATCCGCACTGAAAAACTCCAATCAGGCGACCGGCTGCCCTCACAAACCATCCTTGCTGAACACCTCAATGTCAGCCGCACTTCCCTGCGCGAAGCTCTCGCCCGCCTGCAAACCGAAGGACTCATCCAGCAGGTGCACGGGGTCGGTACTTTCGTCGCCCAGGATCCGCAAACTATTGAATCCAGCGCCGATCTCACTCTCAGCATCACGGAAATGCTCGAGGCTCAGGGCATCGAACCAGGTACACCCGAGGTCGAATTGACCCGTATACCGGTCCATGAAGCACCACCCAGGGTCGGCCGGGCTCTCGGGCTGGAGCCGGACGACGATATCTACTGCCTCACCCGGGTGCGCACTGCCGACGGGATCCCGTTCGCTTACGTGATTTCCTACATCGTCAGCGATCTGCCCAACTTCAGCACCGACCCCGAAGATTATCGCGGCTCGGTATACGCCTACCTTCAGGCAAACTGCGGCGAATTCATCACCGATGCTGACTCCGAGATCGAAGCCCGTATCACCGATGAGTTTCTGTGCGGGAAACTCGGCACCCCCGCAGGCTCACCTCTGCTCACCCTGCAGCTGTGCCACTATAACGCAAACAGGCGCGCCCTTATCTACTCTATCGAGTATTTCATCCAGAACCGCATGCACCTGAAAATCCGGCGCCAGCGGTCCGGCCATCATTTTTTCAAGGAGGAAAACTGAATGCGAACGGTATCCTGGGAAGACGGCCAGATTGTATTAATAGACCAGACCCGCCTGCCCCACTCTTTTGAACTGATCAAAACATCCGAGGTACCGCGAGTGGCGGAAGCGATCCGGCGGCTGGAAGTACGCGGTGCACCCGCTATCGGCGTCACAGCTGCCTATGGCATGGCACTGGCTGCACTTCAGGAACCTTCCGGCAGCGAAAAGGATCTGCGCGCCGCACTCAAAAAAGCCTACGAGGTCCTTTCCAAAACCCGCCCCACAGCCACCAACCTTTTCTGGGCACTGAACCATATGATGTCCTTTACCGAAGAGCTTTTCAAATCCGGAGAGAAGGATATTCCCGCGGCCCTTCTGGCTGAAGCCGAACGGATGGCGGATGAAGACGTCGCCATCAACCAGCGCCTGGCCGAGCTTGGTGCCACCCTGATCAAGGACGGCGATACCATCCATACACACTGCAACTGCGGCCCGCTGTGCGCAGTCGATCTGGGCACCGCAATGGCCCCCGTGATCCACGCCCACCAGCAAGGCAAGAAAATCCACTGCTACACCGACGAGACCCGGCCCCGGCTGCAGGGCGCCAAACTCAACGCCTGGGAACTGGCCGGTGCCGGCGTGCCCTACACACTGATCACCGACAACACCGCTGCCTATATCATGCAGCAGGGCAAGATCGACATGGTGATGATCGGTGTCGACCGTGTGGCCGCCAACGGCGATACTGCCGCGAAAATCGGCGTCTATGGCGTAGCCGTGCTGGCCAGACACCACAACATTCCCTTCTACGCCGTCAGCCCGCTGTCTACCATCGATATGAGCCTGGCTTCCGCCGGTGAAATTCCGGTTGAACAGCGCGATCCCGACGAAGTCCGCATTATCAACGACACCCTGATCACCATGCCGGATGCCAATGTGGTCAACTACGCATTCGACGTCACACCCAACGAACTGATAACCGCCTTCATTACCGAAGCCGGCATTCTGTATCCACCGTATGAGAAAACATTCAAGGAAGCATTTGCCAATCGTGAAAGTTGATACTCTCTACCAGGAAAGGAGGATAAATTGACAATTCGTACAGGTTTTATTACCGGCACAGGGTTCTACACGCTCCCGAATATTAAAAATGTGCGTCTAGAGAACGTGCAGACACCATTCGGTGACGTCTCCGTGGAAATCGGAAAGCTCGGCGAGGAGGAGATTGCCTTCATCGCCCGTCATGGCAAGCAGCACACCATCGCACCGGATAAGATCAACTTCCGCGCAAACATCTATGCCATGCATATGCTGGGCGTGGAACGCATCCTGGCCACGAGCGTGAGTGGGTCGCTGCACCTTGCCTGGCCGCCCGGGACACTGGTATTGATCGACCAGTTCCTCGATTTCACCAAGGGCCGGGTTCAGAGTTTCTACCCGCTTGACGGAAAACTCGCCCACGTCGATGTTACCGACCCCTACTGCCCCACCATGCGCCAGCTGTTGATGGATAAGGCACATGAAATGAATATCCCGCTCCAGCAGGGCGCCACCTATGCCTGCTTCAGCGGCCCGCGCTTTGAAACCCGTGCGGAAATCGAGATGGTACGCAGGCTTGGCGGCGACCTCGTCGGCCAGACCAACTTCCCGGAAAGTATGCTGGCCCGCGAGATGGCTATCTGCTACGCCACCGTCGGTGTGGTCAGCAACCTGGCTGCCGGGATGAAGAATTCCTCTGTTACCGCTACCGAGGTGACGCTCAATCTCAAGTCGCTCGGTGACACCATTGCCAATCTATTTGAAGCTGTTGTCTGTTCATTACCAGAGCCCTATGACTGCAGCTGCTGTCATGCTCTGGATGAAGCATTTCTATAAAAAAGGAGAATTAAGAGATGAAATCCGCAAAACTCACCCTGATTATTGTGCTGATCCTGTCACTCACACTGGCAGCCTGCGGCACAACCCCGGCCGAAGAAGCTGTCCCGGAAGAGGCACCCCTGTTCTACTATGTCTCCCCGAACCCCATCGGCGTAAACGAATTCCTCAAGATGGGCGTCACCGGGCTGGACCTGGTTGGCGAGAAGTACAACGCAGAGACCTACGTGCTGGAAAGTGAATTCGGCGACCCCACCAGCTGGGAAGAGAATGTCCGGGCTGCTGTCAATGATGGCGCCACCATCGTGATGGTCCTCGGCTTCGAATTCAACGACATTATCGCTGAAGTAGCACCAGAAGCTCCTGATGTGCAGTTCCTGATTGTGGACCAGTGCATCGACAACCCGCCGGCCAACGTTTCCTGCGCAGTCTTCCGCGAATACGAAGGTTCCTACCTGCTTGGTGCAGTTGCTGGTTCCCTGACAGAGAGCAACAAAATCGGTGTAATCGGCGCGATGGATATCCCCTTCCTGCACCGATACACTGATGCCTATGCTGAAGGTGCTTTGGCAGTCAACCCGGATGTTGAAGTCTCCACCCTGTGGGTCGGCGGCGACAACCCGTTTGCTGATCCGGTGCGCGCCAAGGAACAGGCGCTGGCGCTGGCTTCCGATGGTGCAGACCATATATATGCAGCCACCGCTGGCGGCAACTTCGGCGTCTTTGAAGCTGCTGAAGAACAGGGTTTCTACGCTTACGGCGTTGACGTCAACCAGTGCCCCAATGCGCCCGGCTTTGTGATGGAGAACATGATCAAACGCGTCGACCTGGCTATTGTGGACGCGGTAGACCAGATTATGGCTGGTGAGACCGGCTTCTTCAACACCTACGGTGTGGCCGAAGGTGCCATGGGCCTCGTTTCACTCGTTGGCGAAAATCCTGAGAACAGCCAGTGTGTAATTATGGAGCACCCGGACCTGATCGAAACCGTCCGCGGCATCCAGCAGCAGATTATAGACGGTACGCTTGTCATTGCAGATCCCATGTTCGCTGAGTAAAGGTAAAACAATCGTGCAGGAGAGGATGGTCCTCTCCTGCACATCTCTGTAAGGAGGACAAACTCGCCCGGTTTTGTTCACCGACGTTACAATAACCGGCGTGTCTGGAAAAAACCATGACCTATGCAATTGAACTTCGCGGCATTGTCAAACGTTTTCCCGGTGTGCTGGCCAATGACCACATCGACCTGCAGGTTGAAAAAAGTGAAATCCGGGCGCTGGTTGGAGAGAACGGTGCCGGAAAAACCACACTGATGCGCATCCTTTACGGCCTGTACCAGCCTGATGAGGGTGAAATTCTTCTCGATGGAAACAAACAGGTCTTTCATTCTCCGATGGATGCAATCCGGACAGGCCTGGGTATGGTCCACCAGCACTTCATGCTCTTCCCCTCCCTCAGCGTGAGTGAAAATATTATCTTCGGCTCTGAGATCACCAGGGCCGGCTTTGTCGATATTGAAAACGCCCACAGCCGGGTTCAACAGCTGGCTGACCAGTATGGGCTGCGGGTTGATCCAAAAGCACGTGTCGGCAGCCTTCCGGTCGGTGTCCGCCAACGGGTTGAAATCCTGAAGATGCTGTACCGTGAAGCGCAGACGTTGATTCTGGATGAACCCACAGCAGTGCTCACACCCCAGGAGCGTGACGGCCTTTTTGTCATCCTGCGCGAGCTTGCCCGACAGGGACGGACCATCATATTCATCACACACAAGCTTAACGAAGTAATGGATATTTCCGACAATGCCACCGTGCTTCGCGGCGGCAAGGTCAGCGGTACACTGAAAACAGCCGAAACCTCGCCGGAGGAAATCTCCAGGCTGATGGTTGGCCGCGAAGTATTGTTCCGCATCCAGAAATCCGAAACAGTGATTGGAGAACCTGTCCTCGGAGTGAAAAACCTGGAAGTAACAAATGAAGCCGGACGCAGGCTGGTAAAAGATGTCTCCCTTACCGTCCGCCAGGGCGAGATCGTCGGGATCGCCGGCGTGGCCGGGAACGGGCAGTCAGAGCTTGTCGAAGCACTTACCGGGCTGCGGACGACGGATGGCGGCACCATCCACATCCAGGGCACCGATATTACACACGCCCCGGTCGACGACCGACGCCGGACAGGCCTGACATACATACCGGAGGACCGCGGCCATGTCGGCCTTGCAACCGAAGCCAGTGTGTCCGACAACCTGATCATGGGGTATCACCGGGATCAGCCCATCAGCAGGAACCTGCTTCTTTCCAACCCTTCGATCCGGGCCTTTTCGCAGGATCTTATTGACCGCTTTGGCATCAAGATCAGCCAGATCCGGGAAAAAACAGCCAATCTTTCGGGCGGCAACCTGCAGAAGGTGGTTCTGGCACGCGAGCTGGCGCACAATTCGGCGCTGTTGATTGCGGAACAGCCGACCCGGGGTGTGGATGTCGGCTCGATCGAATTCATCCACCAGGAGCTGCTTAACTACCGCGAAGCAGGTAAGGGCATACTGCTAATTTCTGCAGAATTGTCTGAAATCCTTGCACTCTCTGACCGCATCCTGGTGATGTACGAAGGTGAGATTGTCGGAGAACTGGAACCGAAGGAACCGGAAACAACAGAGGAACGCCTTGGCCTGTACATGGCCGGAGCCATACGGGATCAGGCTGTCCCTGCAGTGTAATCGAAAGGATCAGATACACAGGAAAAATCTATGGAAACCAGTTCGAAAGCAAACTTTTCCAAATTAAACGTCCTGCGCTGGCTGCAGAAAGTGTGGTTCTCGATCCAGGCACCGGTGATTGCGATTGTCGGCGGCCTGCTGATCGGTGCATTGATCATGGTGATTACCGGTCATAATCCAATCGAAGCCTACTCCGAGATGCTGGAAGGTTCCATTGGCGGGCGTAATTCCGCCAATCTGGTCTCCACCATCAACCGTGCAGCACCGATTATCGGCATGGGTATCGCTGCCTCAATCGCCTTCAGGGCCGGCGCATTCAACATCGGCGGCGAAGGCCAACTCGTGCTCGGCGGAGTCGCTGCTGCGCTTACAGCCGTGTATGTACCGCTGCCGCCGCTGCTGCTGGTGCCGCTCTCTTTGCTTGCCGCTGCACTGGTCGGCGGGCTGTACGCGATGATGGCAGCCTTCTTCGAATACCGGTTTAACGTGCCGCTGCTTGTCTCCACCCTGCTGCTCAACTATCCGGCACGCTACTTCAGCTCCTACCTCGTAACCCACCCCTTCCGGGATGTTGTCTCCGGAATGAACCAGACTTTCCAGGTACCGGAAAATGTGCGCTTCGCCCTGCTTGGTGAACACACACAACTGCATGCCGGATTATTCATCACACTCACAATCGTTATCCTGGCAGCATTTATCATCAACCGTACGGTACCGGGCTATGAGGTTCGCATGACCGGCCTGAACGCCCGTTTTTCCCTCTATGGCGGGATACGGGCAAAGAAAATCGGCTACTGGTCCATGTTCCTCAGCGGCGCTGTGGCCGGCATCGTGGGCGCCATTGAAATCCTCGGTGTGGTCTACCGCTATGTGGACGGTGCGTTGACTCTGCCGCTCTATGCCTGGACCGGGATCATGACCGCCCTGCTCTCAGGCTCGAGCCCCTTCGGTGTGCTCGCTGCCGGCTTATTCTTCTCGGCAGTGCAGACCGGTGGCTTCGGCATGGAACGCAAGACCGATGTCGTCCGGGAACTTTCACGGGTACTGCAAGCGATCATTATCATGCTGGTTGCCGCCCGGGCCAGCTTCCAGTTTGGCAAACAGAAAGACATCGTGGAGGATGAATCATGAATGAGTTCTTTGGTCTTTTTGATGCCAACATGATCAGTTCCATCCTGCGTTTTGTAACGCCGATCCTGCTAGCTGCACTGGGCGGCCTGATCTGTGATCGGGCTGGGGTATTCAACATCGCACTCGAAGGCATGATGGTTACCGGCGCTTTCGCTGCGGTGGTCGGCAGCTTCTTCACAGGCAGCCCAATTATGGGCGTGCTGCTGGCGATGCTCTCAGGCATGCTGATCTCACTGATCTTTGCGGTGCTGGCGATCAACCTCAAGGGAGATATGATCGTGCTCGGTATCGCCACCAACCTGATGACCTCCGGCCTGACCGTGTTCCTGCTGCGTACCATTTTCGGCGTCAAGGGTGCTTTCCAGGATCCCTCCCTGCAGGGACTCAGCAATATAGACATTCCAGTTCTCAAGGACATCCCATTCCTCGGCCCGCTGCTCTCGGGACACAACCTCGTGGTATACAGCGCACTGGTTCTGGTTGTTGTCGTACAGTTTTTTTTGTTCCGGCATAAACTCGGGCTGCGGCTGCGCGGTGTCGGTGAGGAACCGGAAGCGGCCGCCACACTCGGCGTGAGTGTGAACGGCATCCGCTATCTCGCCATCCTGCTCTCAGGTCTGCTGTGCGGCCTGGCAGGCGCTCAATTGTCTCTCGGGAATGTGACCCTGTTTGTCGAGAGTATGAGTGCCGGCCGGGGCTGGATTGCTGTCGCAGCCGTGATGCTGGGGCAGGCACACCCTATCGGTGTGTTCGGCGCCAGTGTCCTCTTCGGCCTGTCTGATACGATCAGCTTCAGGCTGCAAGGTATGGGCCTTGCCTCACAGTTTACAGACATGGTCCCCTACCTGGTGACCCTGCTGAGCCTGTTTGCCATTGAGCTTCAGCGAAAACGCAGGAGCCTTATAAAGGCAGAAGTATGAAAGAGGAAAACAGCACCAGCCCTGAAGTCTCGTATAATTTTCTGGAGACTGTTGTCCTTGTAACCGGCAGCGGCGGTGGAATCGGCAGTTCCATCGCCGCTGTTTTTTCGCGGTCGGGAGCGAATGTAGCCCTGCACTACAACAGCAGCCGGGAAAAAGCGCTCCACCTTGCAGAGGAACTTTCTCCCGGGGGAAAACACGCAGCCGCCTTCCAGGCAAATCTTTGCCGTGAAGAGGAAGTCCGGCAGATGATCTCCCGGATTGTCAGCCGGTTCGGCAGGCTGGATGTGCTGGTAAACAACGCCGGGATCTTTCCCTCCGCCGGCCTTCTTGAGATGAAACCTGCAGACTGGGAAACCATGATCGATACCAACCTTCGCAGCGTGTTTCTGTGTACCCAGGCCGCAGGGAAACAGATGGCCGCACAGGGCAACGGCGTGATCATCAACATCACTTCAATTGAGGCTAACCACCCCGGTGCAGGCCATGCCCATTACAGCACATCCAAGGCAGGTGTTTTGATGCTGACCCGGGCCAGCGCCAATGAGCTCGGCCCTCTCGGTATCCGGGTCAATGCCATTGCCCCCGGGCTGATCAACCGCACCGGACTCGAAGAAGCCTGGCCGGAGGGTGTGGCAAGCTACCGGAAATATTCCCCCCTTGGCACACTGGGAGAACCGGAAGATGTGGCTCACGCGTGCCTGTTCCTGGCCTCGCCCGCCGCAAAATGGATTACAGGAACCTGCCTGACCGTGGACGGTGGAATATCCAACCGTCCGTTGATCTAGTTTTTGAGGATTGAAAGGAACACCAGCCATGCAGAAAGTTGACACACTCATAGAAAATGGCCTTATCGTTACTCTGGACGGAACTGCCCGCGTGCTGCCGGAGGGGTCGGTCGCGATACACGGCAGCACGATCACCGCCGTGGGCCCAAAGGAAGAGATCGCAGCGGTTTACAGCGCTGAGACCACTGTCAATGCAGAAAACCACCTGGTTATGCCCGGTCTGATCAACGCCCACACCCACCTTTCGATGACCCTGCTGCGCGGGCTGGCGGACGATCTTGTGCTCGAGGCATTCCTCGAACGGGTCTGGGAAGCGGAAGAAAAATTCATGAACCCGCCCACCATACGCCTCGGAGCGGAACTGGCGATCTGTGAAATGATCCGGGGCGGTACTACCTTCGCCCAGGACATGTACTGGTTTCCTGAAGCTACAGCGGAAGCAGCCCGTTCTGCCGGATTCAGGCTTATGAACGGCCCCATCTTTGTCGACTTTGAGGGAGCGGACCATACTCCTGCAGATCAACGCGAGGGGAAAGCGCGGACCTTCCTGGACAAGTATGCCGACGAAGAGCTGATCCACCCCTGCCTCATGCCGCACGGTACCTATACGGTATCGCCCCCGCTTCTTGAGATAATAAAGACCCTGATGGATGAGTACCTCGTCCCGCTGCACACGCATGCCTCCGAGACTGCCTTTGAAGTTGCCACCGTGCAGGAACGTTACAACGAAACACCGGTCAGCCAGCTCGACCGTTTCGGTATGCTGCAGCCCACCACTACGCTGGCGCACGGCGTACACCTCGCTCCGGAAGACATTCGACTGCTTGCAGAACGCGGAAGCGCGGTAGTTCACTGCCCGGTTTCGAACCTTAAAACCGCTGCCGGTTTCGCCCCTCTGCCCGCCTTGAAAGAAGCGGGAGTGCCGGTGCTTCTCGGCACCGACGGAACCTCCAGCAGCAATGACCTCGACATGTGGAAGGTGCTGCGCTTTGCCGCCATCCTCGCCCGCAGTGAACTGGGAGATCCAACGTTCAATCCAGCACTCGATGTGGTCCGCATGGCTACCAGTGATGCCGCCCGCGCGATGGGGCTTGGTGAAAAGCTCGGCAGCCTCGAGCCGGGGAAATATGCCGATCTGATCATGATCGAACTCAACAAACCGCACCTCACACCCTTATTCGATGTCTATTCGCAGCTGGTATATGCAGTCGGTCGCGAGGATGTTTCCGACGTTTTCATCCACGGCAAAGCAGTAATGCGGGACCGCCGGCTGCTGACACTTGATGAAAACTGGATCATGTACCAGGCACGGCTTAAAGCGGAGGAAATCGCCGGTTAAATATTTTATCCAGCGGCGGTGAGTTTGCACCATGGGGTTGACCCACGCATGCACCCCTCCCTGGAGGGGAACGGGCATCATCCATTCGACCTGATATGCTCCAGGAGCGGCACAACAAGTCCCCTCCCTGGATGGGATTTAGGGTGGATTCTTTGCACAATAGCATCATACGGAAAGGAAACACAGTATGCAGCAGGTTGACACACTGATTCTGCACAGCCTGATAGTCACGATGGATCCGGCAGGCACAATCATCGAAGACGGCGGCCTGGCCATCACCGGTACTTCCATCACTGCGGTAGGCTCCTCCGAGGTATTGGAGCAGCAGTTTCAGGCAGATCAAACAATCGACGCGGGTGGTGGTATCCTCATGCCCGGGTTGATCAACGCCCACGTACACAGCGGGGATCTGCTGTTCCGCGGTCTTGTGCCGGATATCGAACTCGAGCCCTGGCTGGAGCAGCTGTGGGTGGCGGAAGGGGAATACGTCACGCCGGAAAACATGCTGCTCGCCGTACAGACGGCTATGCTGGAAATGATACGGGGCGGGATCACCACTGCGCTGGATATGTTCTGGTATCCAGACATCTATGCATCAGCTGCGGAGAAATTGCCATTCCGGTTGATCACCGGCCCGGTGTACCTGACGCTGGGAGGCCAGGAGAACAACGCCGGGCAGGCACGGCTGGAGGCTGCGCGGGCTTTCCTCGATATGTACAGGGGCAGTGAGCTGATCCGCCCTTGCCTGATGCCGCACGGCACCTACACCGTCGCACCTGACGACCTGCTCGAAACCTGGCAGCTCGCTGAAGAGTACGACGCCCTGCTGCATATCCATCTCTCCGAGACACGCACCGAAGTAGCGACCGTGGAGGAACGATACGGCAGGCGCCCTCCGGCGCATCTGGACAGTCTGGGCATGCTGTCGCCGCGCACCATACTGGCTCATGGGGTGCATCTGGAGCAGGAAGAAATCGAACTGCTGACGGAGCGCGGCGCGTCCTTGGTGCACTGCCCGGTCAGTAATCTCAAGCTGGCATCCGGCATCGCCCCGGTGCCTGCACTGCTTGAAACGGGCGTCCCGGTGCTGCTCGGCACCGATGGCCCCGCCAGCAGCAATGACCTGGATCTGTGGATTGTGCTTCGGTTTGCCGCCACACTCCACAAAGCCGTTTCCGGTGATCCGGTATTCCTGCCTGCAGAACAGGCGCTGCGGATGGTTACTTCCACAGCAGCTGAAGCCCTGGGCATTGGTCACCTTGTGGGCTCACTCGAACCAGGCAAACGCGCCGATGTGATCCTGATTGATACAAAGAAACCGCACCTTACACCGCTGTACAATGTCTATTCCCATCTGGTGTATGCAGCCGGCCGCGGGGATATCGAAACCGTCCTGATCAACGGCCGGATTGTGCTCGAAAAGGGAAAATTTACAACCATAGATGAAGCCGGGATCATAGCCGAGGTACATGAGCTGGGCAAGAACATCGCTGCTTTCATGGCAGCCCAAAAAACAGGATCAAGACAGAGGACACAATGAAACCAGAAAACCTGACAATTAAAGATATTTTCCACCTGTATGATATGAAGCCGCTGCCTGTTGAAGGCGGCTGGTTCACCCGCCCCTACCTTTCAGAAGAAACGATCGCGAAGGAACTGCTGCCTGAGCGTTATCCCTCTGAAAAACCCTTCGGTACCGCCATCCTGTACCTCCTCACCCCGGACCCGAACTGCTTCTCCGCCATGCATGTCCTGCCAACCGATGAAATCTATCACTTCTACTTGGGTGATCCGGTTGAAATGCTGCAGCTGAATCCCGACAGTCGCAGTGAGGTGATTTATCTCGGCCACGACATCCTTGCTGGTCAGAAGGTCCAGTACACAGCCAGGAGAGGTGTATGGCAGGGGTCGCACCTGAAACCGGGTGGCAGCTTTGCTCTGATTGGCACCACGATGGCTCCCGGGTTCACCGATGATGACTATTACGGTGGGGAGCGGGATGAGCTGATCGCTCAGTACCCTGATCGTGCCGGCCTGATCCATACCCTCACCCGCCCCGACGAGTCGCGTCTGCGGATGGTATAGAACCGGCGGATTGATCTCCGCCAAAGCATTACCGGGCGCTTCCGGGTGCTGCTGGCAGCCTCCGGGGGAAAACTCCACATAATTCCTATTTGCACACACCCGAATGCCTCGCTATACTCAATTATGAGACAGAAATATTCAAGACAGACACATTCTTTGGCATTGTTGTTGCATCCCCTTGTTAAAAGCTCAACCTTTTAACATTTCAGGTTGAGGAGGTGGTTATGAAAACACGATTAACGTTCATCTGGGCTGCTGTGACGGCGCTCCTGCTTTCATCCTGCACACTGCCTTTTCCCGCGACACCGACACCGTTTACTTTCCCAACACCGAATCAAACCCTGACTGCGATTTATGCGCCAACCAGCACTGTTACCCTGGCGCCTCCCACCCTGCCGCCGATCGAAAGTACCGCCTCCCCTACACCCGAACTTGCTATCGAAGCTGCCGAAACAGACGAAGCAGAAACTCTCCCGATCGGTTCTCCCTACCCCACCGACAGCATAATGCGAACCAATGGAGACCCCATTTACGCCAGCTATTTGATTAAAACCCCTACTATTGACGGCGACCTGGACGACTGGGGCACACTCCCGGAGTCCGCCAGCATCAATACCTTCGGGTCAAGCTACTGGAGCGGCACGAGCGATCTGTCAGCTGGTTTTAAACTCTTGTGGGATGGCGATTACCTGTACCTCGCTGTCGCTGTCACTGATGACATTCACAGTCAGACCCATTCCGGCTACTACATCTACGAAGGTGATGAGGTCGAAATTATGCTGGATGCCAACCTGGAAAGTGATTTTAATACCAACGCCCTTAACTCAGACGATTACCAGATCGGCCTCTCGCCCGGCGATTTCAGCTCCCTCTCACCGGAATATTATCGCTTTTTCCCATCAGGCTATGGTGCCTATCCATCCGGCGTTGTGGTTAAAGCCGTCCAGACTGCTTCCGGGTACAATCTTGAAGCGAAAATTCCCTGGTCAGCCTTTGGAATCAGCGATCCCTATATCGGCAGCCACTATGGGTTTGCACTCGGAGTATCCGACAGCGATGTCAGCGGCACATCTGACCAGCAATCCATGACATCCATTGTCAGCGGATACCGCCTGACAAGGCCGGGGACCTGGGGCACCCTTATCCTCAAAGATACCAGGGGCCAATAATCTGAACCGATCCTCATGTTAAACAAAAAGGATACCCATCAATGGGCATCCTTTTTATGTACATTACTGTATAGAACAGCTTCGTGCGGCTGTACAGTAAAAGCCACAAAACTACACCGTTTCTTCCTCGTCTTTCCGGGTGGGTTCAAGAACAGTCTGGCGGACCAGGTTATGCAGACGTCGTGAACGGCGTTTGACCATGACCACAGTGATATCTGCACGCCGGGCGATCTGTTCCGGTGTGCTGCCGATGATTAAATTCTTAAACAACGGCTCCTCCGTTGCACCCAGGACCATCAGGTCATATTTTTTAGATTCTTCCAGAATCGATTCAACCAGGTTGGTTCCCTCTGCAAAGCGGGTCTCAATTACGTCTGAATCATTTCCAACCAGCGCTTCCTCCACAATCTGGCTGCCGCGCACCTGGTCACGCCGGGATGCGTTCAGCGGCAGCACATGCAGCAGGGTAACTTTTATAGGGCCTTCAGTACCATTGTGTGCCATAGAAATTGCCAGCTTCACTGCCCGCCGGCTGTTGGGGCCACCAGCCACCGGGACCAGGATCTTATGTACCTTCTTCATTTCCCGGTAGCGTACTACTGCAACATCCGCAGGGGGATTATCTACGATTGGATCGATCACTGAACCAAAGAAGCGACCTGCAGTGTGGGTGTACCCCGGCCATCCAAGCACAATCAGGTTGGGCAGGTTTTCGTCTGCAGTCTTTACAATACCTTCCGGAACACTCCCACCAAGCCGGATGATTGTATGCACAGGCACATTCTGGAGTTTGGCTTTTTCAATAACCTTTTCCAGATAGTTGCGACCTTCTTTCAGGAACAGCCGCCCTTCTCCCAATGAAAGCTGGAACGGCACCTTCACGACATGCAGTGCGATTACTTCCCCTTCTTCAGATGAAGCGATCAACGCCCCAATCCTGCCAAGAATACTGGCTTCTTCCATACTGGCCACAGGAACCAGGACAGAATACTTGCGGGATACCAGCACTTCTTCCATCAGAATCTCTTTAGGCTTTTCCATAGCCTCAATTCGTGAGAAATATGCATAATACGCCAGCAGCCCGACCACAATCCATCCCAATGCAAAATACCATGCAACAGGGCTGAATGTGAACAGAGAAAGTGCCAACAGGGAATTGGTCACAATAGCTATGATCGGTAATACAGGGAACCAGGGGATGCAGAAGCCCCGATCCAGATCAGGCGCTTTATGGCGCAGAATCATTACAGCAACATTCACCTGCAGGAACAGCAGCAGGAACATGATGTCTGCTGCAGCGGCAACATCCTCCAACGGCAGTATCCATCCGATCACCAGCATCAGCATCCCGGAAAATAAAACTGCATACTGTGGGGTATGATTAACCTGGTGAATTTCAGAAAACAATGCTGGAAGGTTATGATCCCTGCCCATGGCAAAAGAAACCCGGGAGGAGGAATACGTGGTCGCGTTCAGTGCGGACATGGTGGATGCAATACCGCTGAGAAGCAGAATCAATCCGCCTATGCCCCATGGAAATGTCTGCCGGGCAACCTCGACAACGGCTATTTCCTTCTGTTACCCAAGATACTGCCAGCTGGTCATCCCTTCGGGTGGAGTGGTGGAACCAATCGCAGCAATCCCCACCAGAATATAGATCACAACCGCAATCGCAATCGAAATAAAAATCGCCCACGGTATATTGCGTTTCGGATTGATCACTTCCTCACCGTACTGGGCGATAATTTCGTATGCTTCAAAAGCAATAAAGGTCAACCCCATCGCAATGAATACGCTGTCAAACCCGTTCGGCATAAAATCGACTGTGAAGCGCTGCAGCCAGCCGGGTTCTGCAACCATGGCCAGAATACCAAAAAGCACAAAAAAGGCCAGAATCACTATTTTCGTCATTGTAACGATATTGCCGATCAGCCCTGTTTCCGAAGCACCACGATAATTGACGTAGATGAACAGGAAAATGATCAGTGTCATCAGAATCTTGGAGAATAGTTCAGCCGGGATCCCCGCAATTTGAATACCTGCGCTGGAAATCAGCTCGGACATAAAATGTCCGAAACCCAGCGCATACAAACTTCCCGTAGCGACGTGAGCAAACCAGCTCATCCATCCGGAAAGGAAGCCCTGTACACCTCCCAGGGCTTCCTTTACCCACAGATAGCCGCCGCCTGCTTCCGGGAAAGCGGAACCAAGCTACGCATACGACATAGCAGAAAAACTTGTAACGATACCATTAAGTAGAAATGCCAGAATCAACGCAGGACCAGCGGTACCGGCAGCAACTCCGGTCAGGACAAAAATACCCGCGCCGATCATGCCCCCAACACCGATCATCGTGATTGTGAACAGACTCAGGTCCCTGCTCAGGGTTACTTCGCCAGGAACCGAATTAAAATTTCCGTTTGTATTCACTATTACTCCCAAACCATCCCATAGCCGAATGAGTTCTCAAAAAACAGTTGTTATCATCAAACGTCAAATCTTACCATGAAGTCTATAAATCAGAACTAAAAAATGGATAACTAACACAGCTGGATTTATTACCCCGCTGCCTGGCTGCTTTTCTTCCTGTTTCCTGAGACCTCCTCAATGGAGAAGCATAGGGAAACAATGATATGCGACACTGCATGGGCAATCAGTACTCTACATATAAAAAATAAGCCTTTCCCCTGATGTATGGAAAGGCTGAGGCGTATCAGAAAAGAACGGAGGCCAGTTCTTCACGATACTGCTGTGTGAGAGGATCTTCATCGCCCAGTAAAATAAAGATAGCCAGGAAAATTGTCTTGACTAAACCATCACGGAAGCGTTTGTCTTCCCGCAGTATGTCCAGCAGCCCGTCCATTGCTGCCGGGTAATTCTGGCGGGCAATCAGCCGCGCTGCCTGTACATAGCGTGCAGCCAGTACGTCCTGTTCAAAATTATTTTCATCCTCAGCAGCTGTGAGTACAAAATTTGTCAGCGCTTTTAACTTTTGAGCATCCGTCCATTCTTTCCCGGTTGGAAATTCTTCAAGAACTTCAGCAGCATCCAGGAACTTTCCCTGCATGAGCAGGCTTTTTACCAATCCAAGCGCAGCTTCACTGTGTACCGGATTACGGTCGAATATCTCCCGGAACGCTTCTTCAGATTCCTCCCAGTGATGTGCGGTCAGCCAACCGCGTGCTTCATGCAGTTTCAGGTCTACTTCACGTGGAGCAATCGTCTGCAGGAATTTGCGGACCATGGGTTCCGGTTGAGCGCCGCTGAAGCGGGATGTGATTTCACCATTACCAAATGCAATCACAGCCGGGATACTCTGGACCCCAAACCGGACTGCCAGATTTGGGCTGCTATCGATATCCAGTTTGGCTAAACGAAATGCACCGGCTGCATCGATTGTCAGCCGCTCAAGCACTGGGCTAAGTATCTTGCATGGTCCACACCAGGGTGCCCAGAAATCCACCAAAACAGGAATGTCAAAAGAGCGCAGAATAACTTCTGTCTCGAAAGATGCTTCATTTACTTCAACAATAAATTCAGTCAATGCTACCTTCCCATCATAACCGGAAAATTCCTGTCTTTATTGTATCCCGAGTTACTCTACCGGTCAGTATTAAAAAGATCGGCTTTAAAAAAGCCCTATTCCTCAGGATCCTCTGCGGCAGGCTGGCGAATCTCAAGAACGTCGCCATGATGGTTTATTTTAATCCTGAACCCCATCATACCCAGATACGCCCGTGCATCTTCTGGAATGCCCTGCAGGAGAAGTTCCTCCATTTGAGTTCCGGAATTTTTAAGCGACTGTTCAATCATCGCTTTGGTGAAAATATCTTCCTGCCCGAGCATTTTCATCGTGCCTTCAGCGATCAAATCCTCATGCCCCTGGATCATCTCCTGCAGTGCATACAGAACCTGCCTATCAACAGTTTCAGCCTCGATATGCCGGCGGAATCCATAATCGTCGAAAACATAGAAACTCTCTCCACCAATGACTATATCCTCAACTGGCTGTTCCAGTTCATCCAATATCAATCCTGAAAATAAAGCTTTAGCAGACACGCTCTTACCCTCACAAGAATAATTCCTGAAGACACTCTCCGGTTAGATTGCTTTACCGATGATGGAAATGGAGTTTCCTTTGTTTAGATCACCAACGATACAGTTTTTTTCCAGAGACAGCTCAGATATCTGAATCATACAATGCTTGAATGAGAATCTGTTGTTCAGATAA
>JAFGNH010000042.1 GCA_016927115.1 Anaerolineales bacterium
ACGGGCAGGTTCCAGGGATCTTTTTACCGCCTGGTTCGATCGTTTATATTATTGTCCTGTATTCGAAAGAATCTTCAGAACCTGCCCACCCCCGGGCAGTATTCCGGGGCAAACAAAGCAGAAAGCTGCATAGAAAAGGAGTGGATTTCCGATTCAGCACAATCTAATCCTGCAGAGAATAGAACGGCTTTAAGATGCGGGTAGAAAAGACAACCCTCAGCTGCAGGGGAAAACAGGCCTTTCTGCAGCATACCTCGCTGTCAGGAGTTTATCCGGACCGACGGTGGGAGATGGATAGCAAATCTACAGGTATCATCCTTGCACGTCAGGGATTTGATAATCTCAACGCTGATGGGTTTTTGCAGGATTCCTTCCCACAACTGACGGTACCAGCCAGCACCACAATTACAGAACGCAGGAGGCATAGTGTCCAGGTGCCGGTATGCCAGCGCACAATGGCAGTATGCCTGGCGCCTCTCATTACGGCTGACAGCTTCATCATATTGCTGCCTGTTTGCAGGGATCTTGGTGACATAGATTATCCTGCCCTGCCGCTCGGGGTTTTCATACCAGTCAGGTTCTGCGTTCATCACTTCAAGAACCTTGTCCACATCTCCGGTTTCCTGATAAATCTCCCGCAGTTCAGAAATTCTCCGCGAAGAAAAGGTATGTGCGCAGCGGGAAATGATTTCATAAGTATCTTCTTTCCCTGTCAATCGGTCCAGTGTCCCCACAGCGGAATGCACCCAGAGTGACCGCTGGTCTGCACCTATCTGTGTGTTGTACTGATGCCAATCCCGCATAACCGCCAGGCACGCCTCAGAGCCGAGCGTCTTTTCAACCTGTACAGCCAGCCTCTGCTCCCAATCCACAACAAAGATCTGAACCTCCGTCAGATTCTCTGCAGGGTTCTCGTGATCAGATGAAATATAGATCTCGCGGCTGAGGTTTTCCACGTTGACAGCGTGATCGATTGCCCACGAAGCTATGGCAATGTATCCTTCTCGCAGCCGTTCTTGAGAACCCTGAAACACTAGACTGAGAACTGTACCTCCAGGAAATAACCTTGTATGAATATCCCGAGACTCAATATTATGATTTACAGGTACGCAAACCTCTACATCAAGTTCCTTTCCACCCGAATCATGATAGAAGAGAGCGAATGCCGGACCGGCTGCCACATCTTTACAGTAGTGATACAACTTCTCAAAAAGTGGGCGGATTTGGGAACGATCACTGATATCGGATCTGATCGAAGCGATCCGCAGTGGATTGATCTGTTTATATTGAACCTTACCTGTCACCGGGGTCATTCCTGCTCCTCCTCACAACCACAGTTCCATTCGCTGCCATAATAAGCTACAGCCGATAGGATATGCCTCCAGGCATTATTTGACCCGGGCTGGCTGAAAAAAGAAGGGTGCAGTTTTCTTTCAACCCGGTAGTGATTTTCTTAATCAAATTACAAATGGGAAATGGATTGGTTCAAAAACGGAGCAAGACAATGCCAGGATAGTGTCTGCGAGGAATTTAATCCATGGCTGAAGGGAACAGTAAATAAATTTCAACAACGTATGCAGAACCGACTTCGTCCGGAGCAGGAAGACAACGCCCCAACATACGGGTACAGAGAGATCAGCCTGCCATCTGTACGCTGTTCCGCCCTTTGGCCTTTCCTTTATACAGCGCACTATCTGCTGCTCGTATCAGTTCATCAGAAGAGATGCCATGTTCCGGGCAGACTGCAATACCTGCGGAGAAGGTTCGCTTAAGCAGCTTGTTCTCATACGATACTTCCCAATCTTCGAATATTTTTCGCAAATCTTCTACCCTGCGAACAGCTATCTCAAGAGGAAGCCCAGGGAAGACTAGCAGGAACTCCTCCCCTCCATACCGACAGGCAAAATCCTCCTGCCGTATATGTTTGTTATAAAGACTGCCGATTTCCTGCAGGAACAGGTCGCCAGCACCATGGCCATACGAATCATTTAAATCTTTAAAATGATCAATATCAATCATGGTGATCGTAAGAGGGATATGGTTGCGAATAGAACGAGCGATTTCTCGCGGAAGTGTTTCTTCAAGATAGCGCCGGTTAAATAACCCGGTCAGCGGATCACGGACCGCCTGGTCTTTCAACTTAACTTGCAGGAGTTCTATTTCCACCAGGTGTACCTTCAGTGTTTCGTTGGCTTCTGCAAGCTTCAGATGAGCCTGATAACGGTTGGTGAAATCATGCAGGTTGAGAAGAAAACCGGTAAGTCTTCCCGACTTGTTTTGCATAACTTTTATCCGGACTTCTACAGCCTGCATATCTCCTTCTGAGGGGAAGAGTTCCACCAGTGTGTTTTCTTTCATCTGCAAGGCATAAAGTACTTCGGGATACGCTGAAAACACTTCCGAAGCCGGAGTTCCGATGACACCGCTTCTGATTCCCGGAAAACTGCTGCTGGCCGGATTCTGATCAACGATTATCCCATTGGTATCCAACACCAGCACACCATCGTTCATATCCTCGATCAACCGGGTGCGGGCAACAGGAATGAGATTGAGTATCTGATCCTGGGAAATGGGATACAGCATAATCCCTGCAGTTGCCAGGAAGCAGATAGGCGTTATATCAAGGCCTTGCAGGAAATCCAGATCCAGCATGTAAATCCCACCTCCTATTACTGGGATCAGGGTTCCAAAAATGAAGAAACTCAGATCCCTTCGCTGAACCGCAGAGGCTTTGAGGGCTTTTTGGATCATTAAAGCCATCGCAACAAAGGTATAGCCATAGACAACAGTCATACCGGCATAATAAAGCACACCATGGTGGTAGACAAGCAGATTCAACGGGCCTTCTTGGTAGGTGAAACCAATCCAGAGCAGATGGTGGAGTTCGTTGGTCCAGGCGATAAGGATCATTATTACTGGCAGGACCCAGAGAAGAATCCACCCGCCTTTCTCCAGCCAACCACCTCGTTGTGTATAGTTAAGGGCGAAAATAAGCAGTAGCGTTGCTGCGCCATAAAAACCAATATAGGCGATTTTTGCAAAAAGGTTCTTCTCTGGTATACCAAGAACGGCTGATTCCAGCATATTGGCCATTGCGTACAGCGTAATAAAGGCCAGGATCATAGTAAAAAGCCTGGCACCGTGTGTGGCGACACGTTTTATTGAAAGCAGTGTAATTATCAAGGAAAGGATCGTGGTTAAGAACAAAATCACTGCATGTGCTGTAATCACAAACTGCATAGTTTTTTCCTGCCTGCAACAATGAGAGGGCGATGGTTCAAGTTTTTTATAACCTTCAAGGGAGAATTATTTTCAATGCCGGCAGAAACTCAGATTTCTACTGGCATCCTCACACCGGAAACACATATTTTTCTTAATTATCATCGAAAAGTGGAAGCCATCAGTGAAAAAAATTGTAAAAACGTAATACATCAGAAGAATTCTGCAGCAAAACCTGTTGTTATTTTGCCCGTTGTTTGTTTATGCCTATATGACATAACCGTAAAGATTCCCGGACAAATAACGGTGGAGTTCCTAACCTCCCTCCATGGCAAGACCTGGTCCGGGAGCAGTCCACAAATAACAAACTCAGCCGCGTTCTTCATAGGGATACGCCTGCCGGGGAGCATATCCGCTCAGGTCTAACCCATAGCGTTTCTCAGTTCGCTTCACCAGTGCTCCTGATAGCGCGTTATGCCGCTCTATTATTGCTGCGATATCCATACCAACCAGTTCTCCCCTGGCCACAAGAACCCGGCCATTTACGATTGTATAGTCCACCTTACCGGGAGAACACAGCACCACACCAGCAACGGGATCATGCATCCCTCCTGCCATTGCGAGCTGGTTGATATTCACTGCGATCAGGTCTGCAGCTTTGCCGGTCTCTATTGCACCGATATCCTTTCTGCGCAGCAGTTTTGCCCCACCAATCGTAGCAAGTTCCAGCGCCTGGGTGGGAGAAAGTGAATCAGCGCCATAGAATGCACGCTGCAGGAGCAGAGCATTCCTCACTTCATTGATCATATTGGAAGCATTGTTGGCAGCACTGCCGTCCACAGCCAGTCCAACCGTAACACCTGCGCGCAGTAAATCCCGTACACGGCAGCAGCCTGCTGCAGTATACATATTAGAGTTCGGGCAGTGTGCCACCGCTGTCCCTGTGCGCGCCATAATATCAATATCGCTGTCGCTGAGAACCACACCATGGGCATACCACACATCCGGGCCAACCCAGCCCCAATCTTCAGCAACTTCCACCGAACTCCTGCCGTAGGTTTCCCGCATATAGCGATCGTCATCCGGAGATTCAGCGAGATGTGTGTGATTGCCGACGTCATATGTACGAGCCAGCTTGATACTCTCGCGCATGAGCCGTGGTGTAATTGAGAAAGGCGAACAGGGCGCATTATCGATGCGTGTCATCGCAAAAGGATCCGGATCGTGATAGGTTCGGATCAGCCTTTCAGTATCTGCCAGAATATCATCCTCATCTTCAACAATATGATCCGGGGGCAGGCCACCCTGGCTCTGGCCTATTGAGAAACTGCCTCGCGCCAGGTGGAAGCGGATCCCAATTTCCCGGGCAGCCCGGATTTCTGTATCATGTTCCATATCATTCAGACGAAGATATGAATGGTCCACGTTCGTGGTGCACCCAGAAAGCAGCAGCTCAGCCTGGTTCACCAGTGCAGAGACATACTGTGCCTCGTCTGTCACTTCGCTCATCAGCAGATACATCGTATGAAGCCAGTCGAATAGTGCCACATCCTGCAGGGCAGGTATATTACGCAGCAGCGCTTGAAAAAGATGGTGGTGTGTATTGACCATACCCGGCAGGACAACATGTCCGGAAAGGTTGATCCGTTGATCGACTTTTTCAACCGGTGGTGTACCTGTACCAATCGAATCAATCTGTTGATCACGGATGAGAATCCAGGCATTCTTCAGGCGTGTTCGATTTTCGTCGAAAGTTGCCACGGTATTTATCTTTTCCAGCAGCAGTGTGGACATGGCAGATCCTCCATCAGGAGAGTATTCCTCTAAAAGAATGTGCCTATTGTAGCAGGAGTCAGTGGGATAAAACTCCTTTTCTGAGTGTCCATCCTCCTCGATTCCACCGGGTTAGATCCGGTCGGATCGATAGGGGTAGTTCAAAAGGATTCCTGAAGAACCGCTCCCACTAGCTGTACAAGATACATTCTGGGATACATACCC
>JAFGNH010000043.1 GCA_016927115.1 Anaerolineales bacterium
CCGCCGTCGTGAGCAGCCCAGATATTCTGAACCTGGATTTTGCCGCTGCCCAGATCGACCTGGATCTGAACAACCTGGGCGCCGTAGCTGTAGGTGAAATAGGGGATGCCTGTGCCGCTTTCGAAATCCCAGTGGATTTCCGGAATCTGCCAGTAGCCCTGTGAATAGAGCTGCAGGCCGATTTCATAGGCATGATCGACCACGTTTTTGAAACTGATCGGTTCCTCATCCGGACCTATAAAGAGATCATCCTTGCGATGAATTTGACCGGCAGTGCATTTTTTCATATCGGAAGCAGCCAGCCGAAGCATGTGTTCGATTTTTTCCGCAGCTACCCGTGTCGCATTCCCGCCCACAATGGAGGCTCGGGAGGCTACTGTCGGGCCTGATTCCAGTGCAGTCTGTGTATCCGGGCGCAGCATGTAGATCTGATCCGGTTTTACACCCAGTACTTCGGCGGCAATCAACGAAAAAATCGTGCGGCTGCCCTGGCCGTAGTCGGTGAGGCCTGACTGCAGTGTAATGGTGTAATCGCGTTCAATGGTGATTGTGCTGCGGGCATAATCTGTACCTTCACCGCCCAGGCCGCTGCCGTGAAAGTAGCAGGCCACGCCGATGCCCTGACGCAGGTTTCCGGTTTTTTCTTCGGCAAAGGCTTTGCGCCTCTCTTTCCATTCACTCTGCTCGCGAACCCATTCCAGGCTGCCGATCAACCCGGTTTCGTGCTGGATGGTGTTACCGGTGAAGGCAGTGTCTCCGCATATGAGGCAGTTCTGGAGGCGGAATTCGATCGGATCTTTGCCCAGCATCTCTGCCAATTCGTCGATAATCATTTCAGATGCAGCGGCAGCTTGTGTATTGCCAAAGCCGCGAAAGGCGCCCGAATAACCGTTGTTCGTGTAGACGACATCGGTGTCTACGCTGGCGGCCTGGTAGCGGTAGCCGCCCAGCAGGTGCATGGTGGCGCGCCAGGCAGCCAGGGTTGTCATCGATACATACCCGCCGCTGTCGGCTGTCATTTTGCCCTGCCCGGCGATGAGTTCCCCGTTCTTGTCCACACCGATATTAAGCTCTACCAGTGCGGCCTGGCGTTTGTATGAAGTGTGGAAGGATTCCTTGCGGTTGAGGATCAGGCAGACAGGTTTTCCAGTGAGGATGGCAAGTCTTCCAGCATGAGCTGTCATCTGGTAAACATGGTCATCCTTGCCACCGAAGGACCCTCCCACAGGGGGCTGGATGATGCGGACGAGTTCAGTGCTAAGCCCCAGAACATCTGCGGCGTTATCGCGGTTGATAAAGGGGCTCTGATTGTTGGCAAAAACAGTCACACCGCCGTCCGCTTCGGGTATAGCCACCACACCTTCCGGCTCGATGGGGGCATGTTCCTGATGCAGGAAGCGGAACGAGCGGGACAGCACAGTATCGGCGTTCTTCAGCAGGGATTCAGAGTCACCATTACGCACGATGTGATGATCACACAGATTGCCTTTTCCAAGCGGGGCTTCCAAGGGCACCAGAGGCGCATTTGCATCGAGTGCATGGGTCAGATCAGAAACCACAGGCAGCTCTTCCAGCTCCAGGACTATTGCTTTTGCACCGGCTTCGGCTGCTTCGAAGGTTTCGGCTGCGACAACAGCGATCGGGTCGCCGAAATAGCGTACTTTCTGGTAGGCGAGGATGTAGGCGTCCCGCACAGGCCAACCAAAAGCTCCGTGGTCGACGAAGTCTTCGCTGGTCAGGACAGCGACCACTCCGGGGACTTTCAGGGCTGGAGCTGTGTCCAGCCTGACGATACGGGCATGGGGCAGCGGGCTTGTCAGCAGTTTGGCGTGCAGCATGCCGGGGAAGACCAGATCACCAACATAATAGGCTTTACCCATCACTTTTTCCAGCGCGTCCACAGCTTTACTATCGGGGCTGCCGATGAATTTCAGCTGTTCACTCATGATGGCCTCCTTTTTTTGCGCGGTTTCTGGCTGCTGCTTCGATCGCATCCACAATTTGCTGGTAGCCGGTGCAGCGGCACAGGTTATCCTTGATTGCAATCCGGATTTCCTGCCGCGACGGTTGTTGGTTTTTCAGCAGCAGGGCTTCTGCAGTGAGGATCATGCCGGGTGTGCAGTAGCCGCACTGTGTGGCGCCGTATTCTATGAACGCAGCCTGCAAATCATTCGGGCCGCCGTTTCCGTCATGAATCCCTTCAATCGTGGTGACCTGGCAACCTTCCACCCGACTGGCAAGGGTTACACAGGATTTTTTCAACTCTCCGTTTACGAGCACGGAGCAGGCACCGCAGTCACCATTTTCACAGCCCTTTTTAGTGCCCATCAGCCCCAGGTATTCCCTCAGCACAACAAGCAGAGTGGTTTTCTGTGGGACATCTACACTGACGTTTTCACCGTTTACAACAAAGGAAACTATCATGATTCTCCTTAATTCAGACCAGGGATCGTCCCCCGTCGACAAAATATACTGCGCCGGTTGTGAAATCATTTTCTATCAGGAACACCATCAGGCGAGCGACATCTTCCGGGCTGCCTACTCTTTTGAGCACCGATTTCCCCTCCGCCCACTTGCGTTTTTCCGGGGAGTGGTTGTCAGGCAGCAATACGGTGCCGGGGGCGATGGCATTCACCCGCACCTTTGGAGCGAGTTCAAAGGCCAGTGTTTTTGTGAGTGAGACAAGCCCGGCCTTGCTGGCGGCGTGGTGGGCATAGTCCGGCCAGGTCTGAAATGCTGACAGGTCGGTGATGTTGAGGATTACGCCGCCGTTTTCCAGCATGTATGGCGCAGCTTTCTGGCTGGTCAGAAAAGGCCCTTTGAGGTTTACATCCAGGGCCAGGTCCCATTCTTCTTCCGTGATTTCCAGAAAGGGTGATTTCAACCAGATGGACGCGTTGTTGATCAGGATATCCAGACGGCCGAATTCATTGATGGTGGATTGTATGAGATTCTGTACGGAATCTGATGAACGAATTTCCGTCTGCACAGCGAGAGCCCGCACACCATATGCCTGTATTTCCTGCAGCGTTTCCTGCCAGGGTTCATCGTCCAGGTAATAACTGAAAGCAATATGGGCGCCTTTTTTTGCAAGGGTAAGTGCAGCAGTGCGGCCAACCCGCACTGCTGCGCCAGTAATCAAAACAACTGAATCTTTTATCCTCATAACTTCTCTTCCGGCCTCCTACATCAGGAGGCTCATGACTGCTTTCTGACCGTGCAGGCGGTTCTCGGCCTCATCATAAACAACCGAGCGCCAGCCGGGACCTTCGGTTTTGTCGATGACTTCGTTGGTGACCTCATAACCACGGTCCGCCGGCAGGCAGTGCATATAGATGGCGTTCTTATTGGCCAGATCCATCATTTCTGATGTGCACTTCCAATCCTTGTTGGCGTCGAAAATTTCCTGTGATTTTTCAGGATTTTCTTCACCGACCGGGGCTTTGAACAGGGCTGTCGGGCACCATGCTTTTGGATAAACCACGTCAGCGCCTTCAAAGCCGTCCTTGAAGTCGTTTGTGATTCTGAAGGAACCGTCCTCGCTATCGGCATAAGCTTCGCACTTTTTGATGATTTCAGGATCCAGTTCCATCCCTTTCGGGTGTGCGAGGGTGACATTCATGCCCATCATGGAGGCGTACAGGATCGCTGACTGAGGTACGGCGCGCGGTTTGTGGATGCTGGGGGAGTAAGCCCATGACATGGTGAAATTCACACCCTTGAATCCACCGAAGTTCTCCTTGACGGTCAGGATATCTGCCAGGCCCTGGAACGGGTGATAGATGTCATCTTCCATGTTGAGGAGGGGGGCGTCAGACCAGCGGGCAAATTCACGCAGCAGAGCATGTGCACCGCCGTATTCCCACTCAACGGGATCGCCGTAGCAGCGTATGGCGATGGCATCTCCCATGCGGTGCAGCACACGAGCAACATCTGAGACACGCTCTGTGCTATAGGCGACCTCTTTGCCTTCCAGCGCCGGGGTGTAGATTTTGGATGGGTCGAGGAAATGGGCATGGCCGCCGAGCTGGGTCATACCGGCCTCGAAAGAATTGCGGGTGCGCAGGGATTGGTTGTAGAACAGCATAAACAGCGTTTTCGCCCGCAGCAGGTTGTCATGATAAATACCCATGTCTCTCTGCAGCTTCAATTCTTCAGCTACTTCAAGAATCTTGCGGATTTCCGCCGGGGAATAATCCGTTTCTGCCAGAAAATCTCGTCCTTTAAATCCTACGGTTTTCATTCA
Organism: Anaerolineales bacterium; assembly: GCA_016927115.1. Classification (GTDB taxonomy): domain Bacteria; phylum Chloroflexota; class Anaerolineae; order Anaerolineales; family E44-bin32; genus JAFGNH01. Next base: position 4,247 of record JAFGNH010000043.1, read on the forward strand.
GGTACCTCCAGGTTAGTTTATAGATTTGTTGGATAAACCGATCATAAGATCAGGCTGCTGCAGCAGCTCGCTCAATCGCTGCAGGAAGCGGGCTGCAGGAGCACCATCGATCAGACGATGGTCAAACACAAGGCTGAGTGTAAGTGTTTCACGAATAGTAATATTGCCGTCGATCACAACCGGACGGGCGAGGATTCTTCCCACACCGAGGATTGCTGCCTCCGGCGGATTCAGGATCGGAGTAAATGCATCCACACCGAAAACGCCCAGGTTGGTGATAGTGAATGTGCCTCCGCTGAGCTCATCGGGAAGTGCTGTTCCATCCAGTGTGCGCTCGACCAACGTCTGCAGCTTTTCCTCGATTTCGGATACCGAGAGGGTATCCACATTATTCAGCACCGGAACCATCAGGCCGTTCTCGGTTTCTACTGCCAGGCCGATGTGGATATCCTTCAGCTGTTTCAACCCGTCTTTCTCAAGGCGGGCGTTGACAGCGGGAAATTCTTTTAATGCCTGTGCACAGGCTGCTGTCAGAATGGCGTTGTAAGAGAGTTTGGCGCCGTGTTTTTCAAAATAGGTTTTACGGGCTTTGACCAGTTCACTGACGTCCAGCTCTGTTACCAGCGTCACCTGCGGGCGTTCCTGCCAGCTCTCGGTCAGGCGCCGGGCGATAATCCCCCGCAGGCCTGTCAGCGGCAGGTCGGGCCGGGCTGCAGGAGCATCTGGTGAAGCAGAGCGTTTCAGTCGGGCCGCGACGGCAGCGTGAACATCGCCGCGCTCAATACGCCCATCCGGGCCGGAGCCGCGGATGGATTCCAGTTGAAGGCCGAATTCGCGGGCAAGCTTGCGGGCCAACGGAGTTGCCCGGACCGGCCCGGTTGGATCGGCGGCTGGGAGATCGGAGGCCACAACCATGCCGCGTATACCGCTGCCCTGCACTCCCGGAAGAGAAAGGCCGCGCTGGCGTGCCAGAAATCGTGCCCTTGGTGAAGCGGTGATTCCAGCAGCAGCGGTTTCAGAGCTGGTGCCTTTCTGCGCCGCCGGCCTGGTGATGGCCTGCCCGCGTGCGGGTTGTGCCGGTTGATCCCTGGGCTGCCGGCCTGCTTCCGCACCGGACAGATTGGCCACCGGCGTCAGCACAGGCACTTTTTGCCCGGCCTGAACCAGAATCTGCAGGGTGCCGCCGGCAGGCGCTTCAATATCGATCACGGATTTTTCGCTCTCGAACGAAAATAATGGCTCACCTTTTACTACAAGATCGCCATCCAGCTTATGCCATTCGGTGAGGATTGCCTCCTCCATAATCAAACCGAGTTTGGGCATAACCACCTGGTATGTTTTTGCTGCGGTCATACCTTTCCTTTCAAAGCGTTATGTTCAGGCTGAACTTGTTACAGGCTGAACACTTGCTGCATCAGTCTTTATTTTCGAACAGTTCCTGCACCTTCTCATATACCTGTGCTTCATCTCCTGAGGGAGCGAACTCCATTCCGATAAATCCATCAAAACCCAACTCGTGGAGTTTTGCGGCAATATTTTTAAAGTTAATCTCACCGGTTCCCGGTTCCTGCCGGGTAGGAACATCTCCCACGTGGACGGTAGGGTACAGGCTATGGTAGTCTTCCAATCCCTGGATCAGGTTGCCGGCTGTGCGCTGCTGGTGGTAGCAGTCGAAGGCAAGGCGGAACTGTGGGTGATCCATGCGCCGCACCCAGTCGGCCGCCAGGGCATGGTCGTGTACCAGCACACCGCCCTGGATGTGGAATTCGTTCAGCCCTTCTACCCAGACTTCAACATCTGTTTCCTCAACACGTTTGAGGATCTGCTCGGTCTGATAAAGCAGGTTGGCGTATTGTTCAGCTTCGCTCAGGTTGCGGGACAGGCGGCGTGTCCATTCTTTCCCGTCTATGATGTCGATCTGGTTCGAGAAGATAAACAGGTGATCGACATCGTACTGTACCGCCATCTCAAGGCTTTCATCCCAGGAGCGGATAGTCTGTTTATTGTCGGCGGGGTCGGCCAGCGACCCCATGGCTTCATCAAATGTAGAGTTGATACGAGAGCCGGCGCTGCGGCAGGCAGCTGCAAGCTCTTTCATAGGAACGCTGCGCCAGCACCATACGTCGAGATGGTGCACGCCAAGTCGTGCGAACTTTTCCACACGTTCAACCAGCGGGATATCGGTAAACCAGAAATCAAGGTATCCGGTAAAGATCATTATGTGCTAATCCTTCCTCAAGCCGTCAGCTTGCGAACGGCATCCAGGATATCTTCTGTATCCGGCAAAACATACTGTTCGAGCACAGGGCTGTAGGGCAGGGGGACGTTCTTGGCACCCACCCGCAATATCGGCCCATCGAGGTACTCAATCGCTTCTTCAGCCAGCATGGCTGCGATTTCTGCGCCGGGGCCGTTCCTCAGATGCGCCTCGTAGGCGATTACAACACGGTTCGTCTTTGCGACTGAATGGATCAGGGTGTCTTTATCCAGCGGTACCAGGGTGCGCGGGTCAATAACTTCCACGGATAAACCCTCTTTCTCCAGTATCGCAGCAGCTTCCAGTGCTTTCTTTACCATGATGTTGACCGCAATCACAGTCACGTCACTGCCCTCGCGGACCAGGGCTGCTTCGCCGAACGGCACTCTAAAATCCGGATCTTCCGGTACCGGCCCACTTTCGCCATACAACATCTTGTGTTCAAAGAAGAGTACCGGATCATTTCCCCGGATCGCAGTTTTCAGCAGCCCCTTGGCGTCTGCCGGTGTGGCGGGAGTGACGATTTTGATCCCGGGGATGTTCATAAACCATGATTCCGGACTCTGTGAGTGCTGTGCGGCAGAGGACCCCGGAGCACCGGTTGTCACCCGGATGGTGAGTGGTACATTAGCCTTTCCGCCGCTCATAAAGCGTGCTTTGGCTACCTGGTTGACAATCTGATCACCGGCGCACATCAGGAAGTCGCCAAACATGATTTCCACCACCGGACGCATGCCCATCATTGCGGCACCCAGGCCGGTGCCGATGATGGCAGCTTCACTGATCGGTGTATCACGGATCCGGTCTTCGCCGAACTCTGCCAGCATGCCTGCGGATACGCCCCAGACGCCGCCAAACGTTCCGACATCCTCACCCATCAGGAAAACGTCGCTGCTGGCGCGCATTTCTTCGGATAGTGCTTCCCGGATTGCTTCAGAATATGTTATCTCTCGCATGGATTCACCTAAAAGACCTTATTGTTGTGCGTATCGGCATACACGCCTTGCAGTGCTTCAGCAGCTACTGGTTTGGGGGCGCCGGCGGAAAATTCCACTGCTTCATCGAGCACTGTTTGAATCTCATCATCGATATCTTTAATTTCGGTATCGGTGAGGACTTTTTCCTGGAGCAATCTCTGCCGGAAAGTATCGATGGCATCCCGTTTGCGCCATTCTTCCAGCTCGGCCGGGTCGCGGTAGACCATCGGGTCTCCCTCATAGTGGCCGCGATAGCGGTAGGTTTTTGCTTCGACAAGTGTGGGGCCTTCGCCTGCGAGGGCGCGCTCTCTGGCGTCCAAAACGGCTTCATACACGGCGATGACGTCAGTACCGTCAACGATCAGACCCGGGAAACCGTAGCTTTCAGCGCGGATGGCCAGGTCGCGGATTGGAGCCTGCTTGTGCTGTGGTGTGCCTTCGCCGTAGAGGTTGTTTTCACAGAAGAAGATCACAGGCAGTTTCCACAACCCCGCCATATTGGCGGTTTCATGGAAGGTTCCCTGATTGATGGCGCCATCCCCGAAAAAGGAGAGGGATACACGCGCCTCTTTGCGCATGGTAAACGCGAGCGCAGCACCGGCAGCTGCAGGAAATCCACCGCCGACAATACCGTTGGCGCCGAGGATACCGATGCTGAAATCGGAGATGTGCAGCGACCCGCCCCGGCCCAGGCAGTAGCCGGCGGACCGGGCTGTCAGCTCGGCCATCATGTACTTCGGGTCGCCGCCCTTGCCGAGCAGGTGCCCATGACCGCGGTGTGTGCTGGTAATCACATCCTCCCGGGTGAGCGCTTCACAGGCGCCGATTGCGGTAGCTTCCTGTCCCACACAGGAGTGGATGAAGCCGGGGATCAGGCCGTTGCGGCGCTCTTCAATCGCGCGCAGCTCGAATTCACGCACAAGCTTCATCTGGCGGTAAAAGCGGGCTGCCTGTGATTTTTTGTATTTATCTAATAATTTTCCTGTCATTCATTTTCACCTTTATTTCAGGATAAAGACCTCTCAGGTTAAAGACCACAACTGGTGGGCTGCTTCCCGTGTGTGTGCCCGCAGGCGATCCCAATCAGCGCCAAGCACAAGACCGTCGCGAACTTTCTGTTTTCCTGCAACCCATACATTGTGGACATCTGCAGCACTGCAGTACAGCAGCAGCTGGTCGTACAGGTTGTGGCCTTCGAGCGGCGTGGGCAGGGTTGGCTTGATCAGCTGCAGGTCAGCCTGCCAGCCTTTTTCCAGACGCCCAACGTTTTTCAGGCCGAGGCTGTTTGCCCCGCCTTCGGTTGCCAGATACCACACCAGGTCGGCCGGCATAACCCGGGGATCCTGCTGGTTGGCTTTATGGACCAGGAAAGCACCCCGCATTACTTCGAAGAAATTTTCGATGTAGCCGTCGCTGCCCAGGCCAACTACAGCCCCGGCTTCGACCAGCTGAGGCACCGGTGCAAAACCACCCCCCACTTCACAGTTTGAAAGAGGCATATGGCTCATCCGGGTGCCGCTGGAGGCGATGATTTCGATTTCTTCGGCGGTTATCTGGACGCATTGTGAAGCCAGGAATCGCGGACCGGTGACTCCAAGGTCAGCGTACACCTGCAGGGTGCGCTTGCCGAAGGTTTTCTGTGTATACTCGGGTTCGTAAGCGCCTTCTGAAACATGAGCGTGCAGCAGTACATCCACTTCTTCCGCCAGCTTGTATGCCTGCTGGATGAATTCCGGTGAGCAGGTAAAAGTGGTGTGGTGGCAGATCATTCCGCCCATCAGGCCCTCACCGGTTTTGCAGGCGCGGGAGAAATCTGCATTTTCCTGCAACCCCAGTTGGCCGTTTTCCTCGCTGATGCGCTGTGTGGCTTCGAAGGAAAGGATGCCGCGCAGACCCCAGCGGTGGACAATTTCTGCCTGTGAAAAGAGCACACCGGGCAGAGCGTTGGGCGCTTCGGTGCAGTTGTAGAAACTGGTAACGCCGCTGCTTAGCAGCTGGGCGCAGCGGTAGTCGGTGGCTGCATTGATTTTGGCTGAATCCAGCCGGTCTTCCACCAGCGGCCACCAGAAGTCCTCCAGAAATGGCCAGAACCCGGAAGGAGCCTTGTCCAGCGGCAGGCCATGGGCGAGTACGCCGTACAGGTGGATATGAGCGTTGACAAAACCGGGAGCCAGCACCTGACCGGATGCATTTAAAACTTCATCCTCCGGATAGCGCTTGAGCAGGTCTGCGCCAGGTGCCACGTCTACAATAACATCACCGGCGAAGCGGATCCCCCAATGCTCCCTGGGTGGGTCCTGAGCGGAAGTGATAAGCCAATCTGGAAGAATTATCATCGCTGCTCCTGTTTATACCGTTCCCCGGATGAAACTGCCGGTGTGATTTGCTCCGGTGTATCTTCCATCGCTGGCAACCTTCATGCCGTGGGCGTATACCTGCACCGGCATCCCGCTGAGCTTGAAACCCTCATAGGGGGAGTAGTCCACGTTTTCAGAGAGGCTGCTATGCGTGAGTGTTTTTTTCAGGTTCGGATCAAAAAGCACGATATCTGCATCGGAGCCGGGCTGCAGCGCACCTTTCTGTGGATACAGGCCGAATATCTGCGCCGGTCGGGTGCTGCACAGAGCAACCCACTGGTTGAGGCTGATGTGTCCCTCCAGTACACCGAAGGTGTGCAGGAGGGCGAGGCGTGATTGGATGCCGGGAAGGCCGCCAGGGATTCTGGTGAAGTTGTCTTTGCCCAGGTCTTTCTGGCCATTGAAATAGAACGGGCAGTGGTCTGTACCGATAGTATGCAATTCACCGCGACTGAGAGACCGCCAGAGTGCAGCCTGGTGCGCGGCAGCACGCAGCGGCGGAGCGCAAACATACTTCGCAGCCTCGAAACCGCCCTGATACTTTTCTTCTGTCAGCAGCAGGTACTGTGGACAGGTCTCGCCCCACGCCGATTGCCCTGCGGCAGCTGCCTGTGCAAGTGCAGCTGATCCACCAGCAGTGGAAATATGGACGATATAGACGCTTGCGTCTGCGGTTTGCGCCAGTTTCAACACCCGATATACGGCTTCCTCCTCGGCCAGGGCTGGCCGGCTGAGAGGGTGTGCATCCGGGCCGAAGCGTCCCTCTCGCAGAAGGGCTTCTGTATGGAAGCGGGTGATAGCGTCGTTTTCGCTGTGGACCAATACGATTCCCCCAATTTTTCCAACTGCCTGCATGGCGTCCAGCATCTGATAGTCATTAAGTTTCATCCCCGGATAGGTGGTGTAAAGTTTAAAAGAAGGAACACCGGCATCCAGGACAGAAGGAATTTCATCCAGTTTCTCCATCATGGCTTCAGTGATGGTCATGTGCAGGGCATAATCGATAAGAGTCTGCCCTTCCGCTTCGGCACGGCGGGCGCTCAGCGCCTGCAGCATACTTTCGCCTGGTTCGGGCTCCACAAAGTCAATCACGGTAGTAGTTCCGCCGCAGGCAGCAGCGATGGTGCCGGTTTTCCAGGTGTCGCTGGAAGCGGTTTCGCCAATGGGCATCTGCAGATGCACATGAGGGTCAACTGCGCCGGGAAGCACATAAAGACCATCAGCCCGGATAGTCTCCTTACCCTGCAGATCTGTACCCACCGCGCAAATTCGTCCACCCTGGATAGCGAGATCCGAGCTGAATGTTTCTTCTGCAGTAATCAGTTTGCCGCCGGCTACTATCAGGTCATACATAACAAACCACTTTCTTTCCCCGGATTCCTCCCGGACTGCGTTCAAGAATCGAATTCCCGGGAACAGACAAGCCTTTCAAAAGAAATTGATTTTTCGTACGCTGACTGCCGGTACTAGCAGTCAGCTGGTAGTTCCACCTCTCAGACTGTCATACTGGATCAGGATTCTATTTGAACGAGAATCCTGGCTATTTCTTCGCCTGAACCCGAAAGGCTGACCCTGGTGCTGCTCATTTCCACGGGGATCGAACTGAGAACCTCTACGTGTGAAGCGTGGAAACCATAAAAGACAAGATCGATTTGTGATGGCACAGGTGCCGCAGTAATCAGCAGAGAAGTATCCTCGCGCTCCGTTGAAATCCGGATGGAAGGCTGATCTTCATCATGAACGGTCAGGCTGGACTCATCCGGGGCTCCGTAGATCTCGATTGTCAAAGGATCCACAGGTTTCTGGCCAACATGGTCCATTACCGGGCCCATCGGGATCATAGCGCCGCTGCGTACCCAAAGAGGAAGGGTGTCCAGCGGCGCATGGATATCGATCCATTTTCCACCGCTGATCTGGTCTTTTGTCCAGTAATCGAACCACTCACCTTCCGGAAGGTACACACTGCGGGTGTGTTCATAGGAGAGGATGGGAGCGACGAGGAAATCGGTTCCGAACAGATATTCCAGATCCAGGTTGTGTGTGTTGGGATCCGATTGATATTCCAGCACCAATGGGCGGACCATGGGCAGACCGGTTTGCGTACAGAGCACTGCCTGGCTGTAGATGTAGGGAAGCAGCCGGTATCGGAGCCGCAGGTATTTCCTGGCAATTTTTTCTGCCAGTTCACCGTATTCCCATGGTTCACGGGGTTGTTTACCGTGTGCGCGCATATGAGAGGAGAAGGTGCCAAACTGCAGCCAGCGCAGATATACTTCTGTATCTTTGGGATAGTTTTCCTGCTGCTCGGCATCGAAGGCGCGCGGCGAATAATCAAAACCGCCGATATCATGGCTGCAGAAGGGAACACCGGATAAACCATAACCCAGCAGCCCGCGAAGCTGGCCAACGATTTGGCCGAAATGGCTGTAGCTGTCTCCACCCCACTGCACCGGATAACGTTGCGAACCAGCGTAAGCGGAGCGGCCCCACACAAGCCCCCGGCCGAATTTCTCGCGTGTAAGTTCAAAAGCGGCCTGGTTATAGAGCAGAGGATAGAGATTATGCATCTCAAGGCCGCTTCGCCCATCTGCATAGACTGCGTCGATGGGTGCTTGCTCGGCGAAGTCCGTCTTGAAGGTGGCCACACCCATATCCAGCAGTTTGCGCAGCTTTGACTGCCACCAGGCTTTTGCCTGCGGATTGGTGAAGTCAACGGCGGCCAGATCTGTTCCGGTAAATGCTTCCAGCACAGGGGCTGGATCTCCCTGTGGCGATCTGACCAGGAAGCCCTTTTCCGCTGCTTCCTGGTAGAGAACGCTGCCTTCGGGCAGATAGGGGGTTACCCAAAGACAGGTCCGAATGCCCTGCTTACGGTAGCTGCGTATCATTTCTTCCGGATCGGGGAAGACGCGGCTATCCCACTCATAGGTGCACCAGGGACCATCTCCCATCCAGTAGGGATCCAGGCTGATCACATCGCAGGGAAACTGGTGATCCCGCATACCGGCGATGACGGCGTCGGTCTCTTCACGGCTCATGTACATACAGCGTGAAATCCAGAAGCCGAAGGACCATTTCGGGGGTACCGGTGCCTGGCCGGTCAGATCAGTGTACTGCTTGAGAATATGTTTGAAATCCGGACCATACAGCAGGAAATAATCCAGCTGCTGGTCGAGGATATGAAAGGAATAGGAAACATTGGATTCGCTTCCCATGCGAAAAACCATTGGGAAGGAGGAATGAACAAAAATACCATAACCTGCACTGCTCAGGAAGAATGGAATGTTCTTGTACGCGCGAGAACTCGATACATTGCCGCTGTCGACAGCCCAGAACTGAAGTTCCTGCCCCCATTTGTTTAATGCCGAAAACCGCTCGCCGAATCCGTAAAACGACTCGCCGGGGTGAACCGCAATGGTTTCATTCACTTCGATCCGTCCGCCTGCTTCCTTGCGAAAACCAACAGGTGTAACTTCAAAACCCTGCCCATAGGCACGGTCTTCATTCTGCTGCTGGAAGAAGGGTGTTTGATTTTCCGACTGGAGGTCGAATACCTGCATGCCCCAGGGCTGCCGGGGAAACACAATCCGCAGGCGATCTGTTTTGATCTCAAGGGAATCTCCGGACTCGCTGATAAAAAAGTCTTCCGGCTCGAAGAAAGCAGGGACCAGCATAGCACTCGGGCCCTCGCGGATGGAATCGGGATTCATCCTGATGCGGATAACATCGGGTGAGATAATATCCAGCTGGAACAGGACTTTCTCAGCCAGTGCAGAGCGGCAGTGGAAAAGAACCCCACTATCCAGCTTCTCCCAGGAATCCCAGCGCAGCAAGGAGTTACTGGTTTGAAAAGTGGTGGTGAAGTCCAGTGCTGTAACAAAATGGTTCCATTGAATCGGTTCTCTCATGCGGCGATCCTGAGGTGGGTTTCTGGATCAGAAGACAGGAGGAGTGATGACAGAGATCCAGATCGCATCCTGGTCTTCGGAGGCACAGCTGATTTCATTCAGATCATATCCATCAAAATAGATGGAATCTCCAGGGGAGAGGATGTAGGCCTTATCCTTCAGACCGATCTGGAGTTTTCCAGAAACGACGAAGATAAATTCCTCTGTTTCTTTCCGTAAACGGCGGGCGACATTTCCTTTTCCGGGAGAAATTCGCCCGTATATAGCTTCCATACTGCGATTGAGATCTTTCATTAACATCTGGTAATTTACACCAGAATCAGGGAATACAAGCTGGGCGCGTGAATTCGCCCGTACAACCGGAGAATACTCTCTGGAAGGATCCACGGGAGAAACAGATGTATTGACAGGTTCATGGAGCGACTGCAGCGGATCGGGTTCAAGGAAGAAATACTGCATGGATATGTCCAGCTGTTCGGCGATCACACGCAGTGAATCGAGTGAAACATTGGTTTTCCCATGCTCCAGCTGTGAAATAAAGGAGGCAGAAAGGCCTGTCCGCCGGGATAGTTCGCGGATGGTCAGATCCAGTTTATTTCGGCGTTCTTTAATCTGATTTCCTATGTCCGTAGTTGAAGGCATTAAGCTTTCCTTGCTGGGATTTTCACGCCAGTTGTATGCTATTATTAGAGTAGATTATAATCCACCAAGTGTCAAGTGTCAGTGTACACATTTGCATAAATATTGACATAATATATTGTCTCGTGCTGAATTGTGGTAAAATGGTGGCGTAAAAGATGGATATAAATTAACTTTGTTCAATATCACTTAAAATTCAGAAGGCGCTTATGGGCAGAATCAGAGATTTGCGAAGCTACCTGGAAAAGCTCGAATCCGAGAGCAAACTGGCCCGGGTGACCGCGCCGGTAGCGTTGAACCATGAGCTGGCAAATGCGGCTGTCAGTTTCCAGCGGATCGGAAAAGCCTGCCTGTTTGAAAAACCCGATCATGGAGATTGGCCGGTTTTTTCCAATGGCATCAGCAGCCCACAGCTGGCAGCACTGGCATTGGAGTGTGAAGTGGAGGACATCATCCCCACCATGGGGGCAGCCCTCTCGCCGGCCAACGCTGTTCCGCCGGTTGAAGGTTCCTCCGCTGCCTGGCAGGAGAATTCGATCAGAGGGGAAGACCTTGATCTATGGCAGCTGCCGATTCCCATACACGGGCTGCACGATGGCGGTCCCTTTATCACCGGGGGAATCACCATAGCCAGTGATCCTGTTTCCGGCAGGGGGAATCTTTCCTACAACCGTATGCAGATCCTCGGGCCGCACACACTCGGGTTTAATGTAAATGAGTGGCGCCATGTGATGCAGTTCTATCGTTATCAGGAAGCGCAGGACGAGCCGCTTCCGATTGCAGTGGCCATCGGTGTCGATCCAGCAATCAGTATCGCTGCCGGCGCACGTTATGATGATGACGAACTCCTCATCGCCGGAGCCCTTCGTGGAGAAGGTGTCCCGGTCTGTCGTGGACCTGATTCCGGCCTGCTGATCCCTGCAACTGCAGAAATCGTCATCGAAGGTTACCTCCCTCCGCACCGGCGGGAAAGTGAGGGGCCGCTGGCTGAATTCCATGGATACTACGGTGAGTTGTGGCAAAGCCCAGTTGTAGAAGTGAGTGCGGTGCATTTCCGGAAAAACCCCATTTTCCAGACGATTATTCCCGGAGAGGCGGAACATATTTACATCGGCAATGTCCTGCCGCGTGAACCACTGCTGCTCCGGTTTGTCAGGCATGTGAGTTCGACGGTTACAGGGCTGCATATTCCTCCATACTGTAATGGATTTGCCGCAATGGTGCAGGTGGAGAAGAGTAATCCGGGGGAACCGAGGAATATCGCACTGGCCGCTTTTACCGCCCATGTGAATATCAAAAAAGTGATTGTGGTTGATCCGGATGTAAATATCTATGATCCGGCAGATGTCCTGTGGGCAATGACGAACAGGGTGGATTGGAGCCGGGATGTATTCACAATCCCGGGTGCGCAGGGCCATGAGATGGATCCGACCGCTGATGAACGCGGCATACATACCAAGATCGGGATCGATGCGACTTATAAACCGGACAGGCGGGACTATGCTGAGCGAATCCGCTATCCTTCCGTAGACCTGTCTGAGTACAGCTGACACACACCAGGGAGAGATTATGACCAACCGAATGGCTTTATATATGCAGGACAAGCATGACATCCAATATGAACTGGATATGGCTGTCTACGCGGAAGAGCGCGGCTTCAGCGAAATTTGGCAGGCGGATACCCGCCTGGCCCGCGATGCGGTTGTGTTGATGAGCGCTTTTCTGACTCGCACCAGGAAACTGCGGATCGGGTCAGGCGTACTGCCGATCTGGACCCGCAATCCAGCGGTGATCGCAGCCACATGGAGCACCATGTGGGAACTGGGCGGCAAGGTGGATGGCCGCGGGCGTGTTATGCTGGGCCTGGGCGCATGGTGGGAGCCGATCGCAAGCCGGGTAGGGGCTAACCGCCGTAAACCGCTTTCTGCCATGCGTGAACATGTTGAAGCTTTACACAAGCTGTTTACATTGGAAGAGGTGACCTACCATGGGGATACAGTTCATCTCGATCAGGTGAAACTGGATGTGGTATACGGGGATCTCTCCCCACGTGATATTCCTATCTATATCGGCGCCACCGGCCCGAAAATGCTGGAGATGGCAGGTGAAATCTGTGACGGTGTGGTACTCAACTACATGGTCTCTGTAGATTACATCAAAAATGCTGTCGCACTGGTTGAAAAGGGTGCAAAAAAGGCCGGCAAGATCCTGGCGGATGTCGATAGGCCGGAGTTGATTGTATGTTCGCTCTCGGATGAAAATCCTGAGGCGGCAATGCTTGAAGGTAAAAAACTGGCTGCTTATTATTTTGCTACGGAACCACATATCATGAAGGCCAGTGGAGCCAGTGAAGAACTGCTGGAAGAGGTAAAGGCTGTTATGGGCTGGCCGGCAACCGAGGAAGATTACAATAAGGCCAGTAAAATCATTCCCGATGATATCGTTCGCAATATCATGGCTGTGGGGACTTCAGAAGAGTGCAAGGCGAAGGTCAAGCAATATGTGGATGCCGGTGTAACCTGCCCGATTCTGTATCCGATGATGGATGATATTCGCCCGGTGGTGGACGCGTTCGCGGATGGCGTATAGGTTTTTGTTCCAAATTCATAAAGTAATAAAAACAGGTCTCCTGGCAGATCTGTTTTTAATATCCCCGCACTACAGCATTAACGTTGGGTGGTTGAAAGCTGCCTTTTCGCCTGGTGCAACAGCAGGACGCTGCCACGAAAACAGCATGGCTGCAGCGGGCTGATATGGACGGAACTTGACGGGTTCATTTGGAGGAAAAATGGAACAATCCGGAATAGAAACCCTGGTGAAAAGCCTCACACTGCAGGAAAAAGTCTCCCTGCTCTCTGGTGCTGATATGTGGCATACCAAGAAGGTGGACAGGCTTGATGTGCCGCAGTTGAAATTTACAGATGGCCCAAACGGCGCACGCGGAGAGAACCGTGGAAGCCCTGTTGCAGCGGCCAGTTTCCCGGTGGGAACAGCCATGGGCGCCACATGGAATCCGGATCTGATTGAAGAGGTTGGGCACTCCCTGGCAGAGGAAACCCGCAGCAAGGGCGCTCATGTGCTGCTCGGTCCTGCGGTGAATATGCATCGGGCACCGCTGGCAGGCCGTAATTTTGAAATGTTCTCGGAGGATCCGTTTCTTACAACAAGGCTGGCGGTATCCTACATCCGTGGTGTTCAGACGAACGGCGCTGGAGCCTGCATCAAACACTTCGTCTGCAATGATCAGGAGTTCGAACGCAAGTCTATCAATGCTGAAGTGCCGGAGCGTGCTCTGTGGGAGATATATCTGCCGCCGTTCCAGGCTGCTGTGGAGGAAGCCGGCGTGTGGTCGGTGATGACCGCTTATAACCGTATTAACGGCACTTATGCCAGTGAGCATCATTACCTGCTGATGGAGATTCTCAAGGGCCAGTGGGCTTTTGATGGCTATGTCATTTCCGATTGGACCGGGACCTATTCTGAAGATGCGGCTGGAAACGGCCTTGACCTTGAAATGCCCGGACCGGGCCGGTTCCTCGGTGATACAGTGGCCAGACTGGTCCACGATGGGAAGGTGGATGAGAGCAGCCTTGATGACTCGGTTTCCCGCCTGTTCACATTGATGGAGCGATGCGGCGTTTTTGACAACCCTGTACTGGAGGAAGAACGTGCTGTGGATAATCCCCGACAACGGGAGCTTATCCGCAGAGTGGGCCGGGAAGCGATCGTTTTATTGAAGAATGACAGGGCGCTGCTCCCACTTGACCCCCATAGAGAACAAACCATCGCCGTTATCGGGATGAATGCAAAGACGGTCACGTTTCAGGGGGGGGGAAGCTCCAGGGTGAACCCGCATTATGTGGTGTCTCCATTGGAAGCGATAGAGGAACGTTTCCGCAGTGCGGCGAAGGTGGTATACGCATCTGGTTGCCAGGTAGATCGCAAGCCGCCGCTGATAGATTCCGCCTGGTTAACAGACCCGGAAGGCAATCCCGGACAGCTCCAGGCTTCATACTATAACAATATCGATTTTGAGGAGCCGGTGTGCTGCCAGACTGTCCAGAGCAGCACAAATATGGAATGGTTCGGGGCCAGTGAAACAGACTATAACCCGGAATCGTATTCGATGGACCTGAAAGGGTATCTGCGGGTACCTGAAAGCGGCCGATACTCGTTTGCCCTGGAATGCAGCGGAAAAGCTGAACTGTGGATAGATCATAAGCAGGTGTTTTCGTGCCAGAGTCAGTTGAATGCCGGTTCTGCCGCGCTGGAATCTGCAGGAGCCGGGATGGATCTGGACCTGGAAGCAGGCAGGGTTTATCCGCTCCTGGTCCGTTATGCTGCTGATCCCTGGGGAATATGGCGCGGACTCCGGCTGGGTTGTCTGCCGCCTCAACCGGAGGATCCGGTTGGGGAGGCCGTAGAACTGACCCGGCAGGCGGATGTGGTTGTAGTTGTGGCGGGATTGACAGCTGAATGGGAGACGGAGGGGGAGGATCGGGTAGATATGGACCTGCCTGGTGAACAGAATGATCTGATCAGTCGTGTAGCTGCAGCGAACCCGCATACGATTGTTGTCCTGAACAGCGGCTCACCGCTGCGTATGCCGTGGCTAAAGCAGGTTCTGGCAGTGCTGCAGATGTGGTATCTCGGGCAGGAGAGCGGGCATGCCCTGGCGGATATTCTTGCTGGTGATGTTTCACCTTCCGGCAAACTGCCCACGACATTCCCCAGACGCCTGCAGGATAATCCCACATACAGGCACTTTCCCGGGGAAAACGGCTGTGTACGATATGAGGAAGGGTTGTTTATCGGGTATCGCCACTATGAAAAAGAGGGGATTGAGCCGAACTTCCCCTTCGGCCATGGCTTATCGTATACAACCTTTGAGTATGGGGGGCTGGCGTGCCCTGAGGAAGCCTGTGTGGCGGAATTGCCGCTTCAGTGTTCCCTGTCCCTGACAAACAGTGGCGAAAGGCCGGGGAAGGAAGTGGTGCAGGTGTATGTGCATGATGTGGAATCGAGACTGATTCGCCCACCGAAGGAACTCGCGGCTTTTATAAAAACAGATCTGGAACCGGGAGAGACGAAAACAGTCTCCTTCACAATCGATACCAGGAGCCTTTCATATTATGATGCCGATCGTTCGGAGTGGGTTTTGGAGCCTGGAGAATTTGAACTGCAAATCGGAAGTTCGTCAGGGGATATCCGGTTGCAGCAGCGTTTTCTGCTGCTCTAGTGTGAGAAGCGAGAGACAAATATGAAAGGATCTTTTTCCGCACAGGATTGGGAGCGAATTCGCCGCGATTGGGGCAGATGGTGGCATTTTGACCTGGACCGCCCGATGGTGGTAATTGAACGGTTGGATGGTTATGACATTGCACCAGAACTGATTCCGGAAATCGTACCTCACGCGATCGAAATTCCGCTGGAGACAACCCCGGAACAAACCGTAAAATTCTATGATGACATGATCTCACGCACCCGCTATTATGGTGATGCCTTTCCCCGCTGGTATCCTGATTTCGGGCCGGGAATCGTTGCCGCCTTTTTAGGAGCCGAACCATCGGTGGTCGACCACTCGGTCTGGTATGAGCCTGAGGCCGGCTTGTCCATCTGCGACCTGCAGCCGCGATTTGATCCGAAAAATCCATGGTGGCAGCGGGTGCTGGCGCTTACGGAAACCGCTGCAGCACACTGGAAGCAGGATGTTGTGGTGGGGTATGTCGACCTCGGGGGCAATCTGGATATTCTTACTTCCTTGCTCAACTCCGAAGAGCTGCTCCTGGGGTTGATCCAGCAGCCTGATGAAGTACTTCGGGTTACCAGCAGGATTACAGAGGCATGGCTGGCCTGTTTCAACCGGCTGGATGCTGTTATTTCCCCGGCCGGGGCGGGGTCGACTGCCTGGGCGCAGATGTGGGCACCGGGCAGCTTCTACATGCTGCAGAGTGATTTTTCGATCATGATTTCGCCGCAAATGTTTGAGCAGTATGTACTGCCGGATATTGCAGCCTGCAGCGAACGGATGGACCACGCGTTCTACCATCTGGATGGGCCCGGCGCGATACGGCATCTGGATATGCTGCTCTCGCTGGACAGTTTACAGGGAATCCAATGGATTCCGGGTGCAGGGGCTCCCCCGCCCGAAAAGTGGCTGCCGGAGCTGAAACGCATACGCGACGCGGGCAAACTATGCCAGGTGTATGTCACCCCACAGGGTGCGCAGACGATTATGCGGGAACTGGGGGGAAAGGGCTTCTGCTTTGTGCTTTTTGAGGGTGTGGGTTTTGCTGATGCGGAAGACCTGGTACAGTCGCTGCGCTGAGTGATCTGTCAAAAGTAAAAACCGAAGAGATAACGTTTCCGATCGTTTTGGAATGCGACAGACACCAAGCTGTCGCATTCCTGTCGTTTCATGTGCCTTGAAGAGAGTTCTTCGTCGAAAATCCGGGCAGCCGGTTGATCGGGTGACTGTGAAGCTGTCGCACACTTACTGCTGCTGCCCTTCCATTGCCGCCAGCTCTTCGGTGACGATCTGGACCACCAGCTGATCCAGTGAAAGCACACTGTAGTCATCGACGTGGTGGGTCGTCTCATCACCGGGTGCGCCGTCTGCGCCGTATGTAAGGAAGAGGAACTTCCCGCCGCTGATCTGAGCCATCTGGCGCAGGATGTATTCACCCTGATCGTCCAATCCGCTGGAGGCGATCGGGAATACCTTGATCCCCCGCACGTTGGCCTCAAAAATATCTTCGGCATAGTCGTAATCCTGCGGATAATCGAGATGCGGCGGGGCATCAGCGATCACAAACAGGAGGCTGACAGTGTTCTCCACCCGCCATTCCGGCAGTATGAGGGCGTTGTGGAAGCCCTCATTGAGTGATTCGGGGTAATCGCCGCCGCCATCAGCGGATACTTTTTCCAGCTCAGATGTAAAGAAGGCAACATCCGGGGTGAAGTCGAAGGAGCGAGAGACGAACTCATCACCGCGGTCACGATAAATCGTCATGGCGAACCGTGCTTCCGGATTTGAGGGCAGCCGGCTGATAGCTTCGGATATCTCGATCATGTTGTCTTTCAACTGCAGGATTTCATCGGACATACTGCCGGTGACATCGATCAGGAACTGGATATCCAGCCGCACCGGGTTTCCAGCAGCACTTGAATCCAGGGTGAAGGTTTCAGTACGGCTGCTGCGGTCCACCTGCCTGCCTGTTTCAGCACCATCTTTTTCTACCTGCACGGTATAACTCTGGTCGTTTTCCGAGAGGAATGCTGCCGGGAAGAAGAGTGCTTCACCGTTGGAATGTGTGCGCATGCTGGTCAGTGTATGGCCGTTTGCGTCTTTAATCGTGATGCCGGCTGCCAGGACCGGGCTGCCGCCTGTTGTGACAACATGAAAGATGACTCGGTCTGTTACGGGGACATCATGAGCAGCATATCCCCAATCAGCGAACTGCAGGCGGTAGAGCAGGTAATCATCCCATTTTTCGTTATCGTCCACACTGCCGGCTCTGAGCATACTGTTCTGCTGTGTCCTCTCATGCTCCATGCTGCCGGCAGAAGCCGGGGCTTCTTCTTCGAACAGCATGCCTTCATCATAGGCCATATCGGCCGAGGCTGATTCCAATACCGGGGCTGAAGCTCCGCTGATCCCTGTTTTCTCCAGGACGGAGGTGAGGATTGAATCATCTGGTTCACCGTCCCAGTTTATCCAGCCACCGCCTGCCGGCGTGGGATCGGCTGACGGGAAGGAACAGGCTGTGACGAGGATGGTAATCAGCGATACAATCAGAATGGCGTTTGTTTTATTCCTGGCAGACATTGGTTTCTCTCCTTGCTCCGTATTGGGTGCTGCTTATTTACCTGACGAACCTGGCAGAGAAAATGTTCCCGGGCAGGTTATGCAACCTTTCAAGCTGCAATCCGTATAGGAAGTAGAAAAAAAATACAGAACGTGTGACAGCGGAATGAATCCAACAGTGCGGGAAGCTGAAAATAGCTGGATTGAAAAAGCCAGAAAAGGTGATGATGATGCATTTGCGAACCTTGTTGACGCCTATCAGGGTCCTGTGTTTAACCTATGCTATCGGATGCTGGGCAATCGAGAAGAAGCTGAAGACGCTGCTCAGGAGACATTCCTGAAAGCGTATCGGGCTCTCAATCGTTATGACAGCAGCCGGAAATTTGTAAACTGGATTCTGGCAATCGCTTCCAACCATTGCATCGACCGCATCCGCCGCCGCAGGCTCCAGTTGTTTTCCTTTGAAGATGTTGTGCCGCTGGAGGATCACAAGAGCACCAAACCGGAAGCAGCAGTATTTGAAAGTGAGTATAAAAAAGAGGTTCAGGAATTGGTAGGTCAACTGGACCAGAAGGACCGAGCCGCTGTGATTTTGAGGTACTGGTACGACATGTCTTATGATGAAATCGCTGACTCTCTTGATCTTACAGTGAGTGCAGTAAAAAGCAGGCTGCACAGAGCAAGGAAAAGAATGGCAGATTGCTGGATGGAGACTCAAGTTGTTGAAAACATCAGTCAGGGAAGAGAACATGAAACATCCTACATATGAAAACTGGATACTTAAACACGAAACCTTGACTCAGGCGCAGCGGCTGGAGCTGGAGGATCACCTTCAAACCTGCCAATACTGTGCCCTGTTCGCAGAAGCGGAACGATCTGTGCGGCAGATGCTGCAGGAAGCTCCGATGGCTGCCCCCATGCCGGGATTTCGGGCTCGTTTTGAGCAACGGCTGGCAGCCAAACGTGCCGCGCAGCACAAACGCCAGGTATCTATCACGCTGGCGGTTTCTGCCGTGCTGGCGGGGGTGCTGGGTAGTGGGGTGATTGTCAGTATGCTTATGCTGCTGCTTTCCTCCGATACAGCCATCTTCCAGCTGTTCCAGAATATGTTTCATGTTCTTCAGGTGATTGTTTTAGCAGGGAGCGCGGGAAAAGCTCTGCTGGGTTCGTTGGGCGGTATTGTAGATCCGGCGTTTGGCTACACAGCTGCTGCTGCAGCTGCGGTGTTGTGCCTAACCTGGTTTGCTTCACTGCTTCGGATCCGCAGTATACAGGAAAGAAGGGAGTAAATTGATGAAAAAAGTATTGGTAGCAGCTGTAGTTGTTTCAGTTCTGACATTGATGATGCCGTTTCCGGTGTTCGCCAGTGGTTTTCAGGACGGAAAGATTGTTTTTGGTGAGGATTTCACCCTCCAGAGCGGAGAAGAGATTAACGGAGATCTGCTTGTGCTGGGGGGAAGCCTGGTGATGGAAGAAGGATCGTTCGTAGATGGGGACATTCTGGTACTTGGCGGCAATGTGGTATGCAGCGGCGAAGTCGCAGGCACCCTGTCGGCGGTAGGCGGCGATGTGAGATTGGAAGAAACGGCCGTTATCCAGGGTGATACTGCAACCATTGGCGGCAACATCTCCAGAGCGGCGGGTGCGGTCATAGAAGGCCAGGAAATCACCGGAAACAGTATTGATATTCCGGATGATTTTGACCTGAGCATGCCGATAAACCAGATCGAGAACGTACCTTCGGTCCGCTTCACGCAAACCCCTGTGTGGGATGTGATGTGGTACCTGTTCCGCTCGGTGGTTCTGGCGGGACTGGCTGCACTGGTCGTTTTATTCTGGCCGCAGCCGGCACGGCGTATGGCTGATGTAATTGTTGAACACCCGCTGAGTGCAGGTGGAGTAGGCCTGCTGACTTTCCTGGTGGCACCCATTCTGCTGCTCTTGCTGACGATCACTATCATTCTGATACCAGTCAGTATCGTGGCAGTTATTGCCCTGATTGTGGCCGTAGTCTATGGATGGATTTCACTCGGATTGGAAATCGGTGAGCGCATCGCAAAGTCTGCACACTGGGATCTGCATGCTGCTGCGGCCGCCGCTCTTGGGACAAGCATCCTGAGCCTGGTGGTCGGCGGGATCGGTTTTGCCCCCTGCATCGGCTGGATAGCTCCGTTCACAGTTATGGTGCTTGGGCTCGGCGCGACGATCCTGACTCTGTTCGGCAGCAGGGAATACCAGCTCAGATCTGCGACAGCCGCTGCTTTGGCTTCTGCTGCGCCGGTCGTGCCGGCTGGTGAACAGGTTGATGAATCAGCCGCTGAGGATGAAGCCTGATATTCAGTTCGAAAAGTAACTCAAATATTGGTATTGTCCGCCCGGATGCGTTTTGCTCCGGGCGGATTTGATTCTGAGGCTTTGTGAAAACTTAAAATTTCAGAATTAGTGACCTCACATGGTGGCGTATGGTTTCCTGCTTGGTATAATCCGGTTGAAGTAACCACATAAACGCCAGCGGGTAGCCCATGTCCTTTGTTCATCTTCACGTACACTCTGAGTATTCTCTTCTGGATGGGTTGAGCAACCTATCTGATCTTGTGACACGTGTTAAAGAATTGGAGATGCCGGCTGTCGCACTGACGGATCATGGTGTGCTGTTTGGTGCAGTGGAATTCTATCGAAAGGCACGCGCGCAGGGAATCAAACCCATTATCGGACTGGAGACCTACCTGGCCGCCCGCACAATGTCTGACCGCGATTCAAAACTGGACGGGCGGTCTTACCACCAGCTGCTGCTTGCTGAAAATCAGGCCGGATATAAAAACCTGCTCAAGATCGCCAGTGCTTCCCAGCTTGAAGGGTTTTACTACAAGCCCAGAATCGACCGGGAATTCCTTGCAGAACACAACGAAGGCCTGATCGCCACAACCAGCTGCCTGTCCGGGATTGTCCCCAGAGCTCTGCAGGCTGACAATGAACAGAAAGCAATCCAGGAGCTGGACTGGTATTACGAAGTTTTCGGCAGGGATCGCTTTTTCTTTGAACTTCAGGATCACAGAGTACCGGAGCTCCCAAAAATCAATCAAAAGCTCGTTGAGCTGGCCCGGCGCTACGATGGCCAGATGATTGCTGCAAACGACGTCCATTATATTCGCAAGGAAGATGCTGAGCTGCAGGATATTCTGCTTTGTATCCAGACAGGCTCTGTGCTTTCCGATCCAAGCCGGATGCGGATGACCGATGATTCCTACTATCTGCGTTCAGCGGATGAAATGCGGGCACTGTTCGGCCATATTCCCGGTGCGATAGAGAACACGGTTGCGATAGCAGAACGCTGTGAGGTGGATCTCGATTTCCACGGCTATCAACTGCCGTCCTTTGAGGTGCCGGAGGGGTATGATGTCCCTTCCTATCTGCGCGAGTTGTGCGAGACCGGCCTTCTCAAGCGATACGGCGGTCGGGTGAATGACCCTGATGTCCGCCAGCGGCTTGAATATGAGCTTGGCGTGATCAACGAGATGGGTTTCGACGCATACTTCCTGATCGTGTGGGATTTATGCCGGTACGCACGCGAGCGGGGTATCTGGTACAACGCACGCGGTTCCGCAGCCGGATCGATTGTCGCGTACAGCCTGGAAATCTCACTGGTGGACCCGCTCAAACACGGGCTGATTTTCGAGCGTTTTCTTAATCCGGGCCGTGTTTCCATGCCGGATATTGATCTTGATTTTCAGGATGACAAACGACATCTGGTGCTTGATTACTGCGCCCGGAAATATGGGTACGACCATGTCGCCCAGATTATAACGTTCGGCACGCTTGGTGCTCGAGGTGCCATTCGTGATGTCGGCCGGGTGCTGGATATACCGCTGCCGGAGGTTGACCGGATCGCGAAGTTGATTCCCAATATCCCCGGCAAGCCTGTTTCGATCCCCAATGCGCTGGAGGAATCACAGGAACTGCGCGAGGCGTACGAAAACCTGGAGTATATCCGCAAGATGGTAGATACCGCTGCCAGGCTGGATGGTGTCTCGCGCAATGCCGGTACCCATGCCTGTGGCGTACTGGTCACTCCGCAGAAAATCTCGGAATTTGTCCCTCTGCACCGGCCAACCAGCGGCAATGCAGAAGATAATCCGATCCATGCCGTTTCCCAGTACGAGATGCAGATAGTGGATTACCTGGGTTTGCTCAAGGTAGATTTCCTGGGCCTCTCCACACTCACTGTGATGGCACGCGCATGTGAGATGATCAGGGAGCGGCATGGGGTAGAACTCGATATCCACTCGATCCCGCTGGATGACCCTGAAACTTTTGAACTGCTGGGCAGGGGAGATGTGCTCGGGGTTTTCCAGGTTGAAGGGGCGGGAATGCGCCGCAACCTGATGGAGATGCGGCCGCACAGCCTTGCCAACGTTATTGCTATGGTGGCCCTTTACCGGCCGGGGCCGATGGAGTATATCCCGTCCTATATCAAACGTATGCATGGTGAGGAGGAGGTAACCTACCTGCATCCATCGCTGGAGCCGATTTTGGGAGAGACATACGGCATCACCGTATATCAGGAACAGATCATGTACACAGCGATGAATCTGGCGAATTATACGGCTTCGGAAGCGGATTTCCTCCGGAAAGCGGTGGCGAAAAAGAAGGCCAAAACGCTTTATGAGCAGCGCAAGAAATTCGTCGGCGGAGCAGTAAAGAATGGAATCGATCAAGCTGCTGCCGATGAAATTTTCAATAACTGGGAAGCCTTCGCTCGCTACGGCTTCCCGAAAGGCCACGCCGCTGACTACGCTGTGATCTGTGTGGAAACAGCATACCTGAAGGCGCATTATCCTGTGGAGTATATGACCGCACTGATGTCTGTGTTCAAAGCGGATACCGGCAAGGTGGCACTGTATATCGCAGACTGCCGGCGGCTGGGAATCGATGTGCTTCCCCCAAATATCAATGCCAGCGGATTCGATTTTGAAGTGGAAGATGGCGGAGAGACACCTGCTATCCGCTACGGTATGACCGCAGTCAAGAATGTAGGCGAGGGGCCGATCCGGTTTCTCATCGATGTGCGTGAACAGGGAGGAGCGTTTTCGGATCTGCTGGATTTTTCCCGGCGAGTGGATTTGCGCCAGGTGGGAAAGCGTGCACTGGAATCCCTGATCCGTGTGGGAGCCCTGGACAGCCTGGGGCCGCGCCCGGCACTGCTGGAATCCGTGGATCGCATTATAAGTGTCTCGGCGAACCATTTCAAGGCAAAGGAAGTGGGACAGCTTTCCATGTTTGGTGCAGGTTCCGGGATTGAAGAACGGCTTGAACTCTCGCAGGCGGTAGATGAAATTTCCAATCGCACACAGCTGCAGTGGGAGAGGGAACTGCTGGGTGTGTATGTCTCGGATCATCCACTCACCCCCTACATGCAGGATCTCACCCGCGTAGTCTCCCATTTCAGCGGCGAACTCGAGGAAGCAAATCATCAACAGAGTGTATGTGTGGCAGGGGAAATCACCGTGATCCGCCCATACCAGACCCGTTCCGGAAAACCGATGGGTTTTATTACGCTTGAAGACCTTCAGGGCACGATTGAGCTCGTTGTCTTTCCGAAAACCTGGCAGAAGGTTTCCTCCTGGGTCGGGGTGGGAAAGATCGTTCTTGTTCGGGGGAAGGCTGATACGGAACGAGGCAGCGCAAAAGTCCTCGTTGATGAAATTACAACCGAACTTTCCATCACCCATTCGACGGACAGTGCCGGGGAGGAATTTCCCCTGCCGCCGCCATTGCCGGATCAGAATGGCTCCGAGGTGTTTATTGAAGAGGAAGCATTCATACCCGACTGTGACTCAGATCTTTTTGAAGGGCCCGAGGATGTTGCTGACTGGTATTCCCCCGGATTATCGGAAGGAAACAACGGCCAGGCGGTAAGCCCGGATGCCCTGAAGGGGAGGGTGGAAGGATCCAACGGACAGGGGAGGGCACCGGGTACCGGGAAGGTGCCAGGTCCTTCTTCTGATTCTGGTGGCCCGGACGGGGATTCAACCCGGCATTCTCAGCGGGTTACAATCCGGTTAAAATCGACAGGAGATAAAAAGCAGGATGCACACCGGGCAGGGGAACTGCACGGTCTTTTAACCTCTTTTCCCGGGCATGATCGTTTTGTTTTTTATGTTTATGAAGACAGCCGGAAATATCTGCTGGAATTCCCGAATTCCACAACCGGTTTCTGTCCTGAACTGCATAATGAGCTGGTAAATCTTGTTGGTATGGCGAATATCCTTCTTGATGAATTAGATACTGCCTGAGAAAAGGAGTGGAAAATGAAAGTGAAACGTATTGGACTGCTTTCTTCCGGTGGTGATGCTCCGGGGATAAACCCCTGCCTGCGTGCGGTGATACGGACCGCGATTTACCACGATCTTGAAGTAATGGGCATTGAAGATGGCTATGAAGGACTTGTTCATGGTGATGTACGTGAACTACGGGCGCGCGATGTCGGCGGCGTACTCAGGGAAGGCGGCACATTTCTGCGTACAGCGCGCCTTCCGGAGTTCAAGGAAGTCAAGGTACAGAAAAAAGGCCTGCGGGAACTGAATGCAGCAGGGATTGATGCACTCGTTGTGGTCGGGGGAGACGGCTCCCTGCGCGGCGCGCTGGCATTGTCAAAGCTGGGTTTTCCTGTTGTAGGTGCGCCCGCCTCCATTGATAATGATATTTACGGAACAGAAATGTCCCTGGGTGTGGATACAGCATTGAATACGACTATGGAAGCGGTGGATAAACTGCGGGATACGGCCTCCTCACACCAGCGTGTTTTTCTGGTTGAGACGATGGGCAGGAACTGCGGCTACCTGGCGCTGATGGCGGGCATTGTGTCAGGGGCGGAGCAGATTCTCATTCCGGAGAAGGAAGTAGACCTGGAAACCGTGGCCAATGATATCGAGCTGGCCTATGAGCGCGGTAAATCCCACGCGATTATCATTGCTGCGGAGGGAGCGTCCGTAAAGGTGAATGATCTGGCGGCTTACCTGAAAGAGCGGGATATTGGTTTTGAAGTCCGGGTTACGATCCTGGGGCATGTCGTGCGTGGTGGATCCCCGACGGCATTTGACCGGCTGCTGGCCAGCCGGATGGGCGTAAAGGCTGTACAGCTGCTGCTGGAAGGCAAGAGCGGTGTGATGGTTGGTCTGAACAATGGAAAGATTACGCCGGTGCCGCTGGAGGATGTCGGTACGAAGAAGCACAGCCCCAATCTCGATTATTATGAGATGGCACAGATACTTTCGATCTAGGGTTGGGGCGCAGGATGCTGCGCTCTGCCAGTTTACCTATCCAGCCGGGCAAGGCTGGTGAGTGGACCGCCGGTTCGAAGGAGAAACCTGTCCTCAGAGCCGGCGGTCTGTCTTTGTCGTGGATCCCCGATATCGCTTTGAGCCAGCCATGAATAATGGAGGATATGGTGCGAGGGCGGGTTTGCCGGCGGGCGGATGGGATGCTGGAGGGGCATATACGGCGCGTGTGGTTTTATGTTGAATCGTTAGTGAACCCCGCCCGTGTTAAAGCGCGGTTAAAAACTATACATGTAATCTTCGTAATGTTGGGGGCAGTTATCTTCTGCTTTAGGCAAAATACTGTTTTAAATTTCCAGGAGTGCACTATTGAGTAGTTGTCTTCATGGGGATAATGTCTCATAAAGTGGTGTAAAAAGAATTGCAGAAATAGTCATCCCGTGCTTCCATAAGTTTGTCAG
>JAFGNH010000044.1 GCA_016927115.1 Anaerolineales bacterium
CCAATGGTTCCATGGTTTGTGGAGCCAATCATAGCATTGGAAGTATAGGATGGTTTGATTTACACCATTGACAAAGACATAACCTAAAAGCAGGCTTCTTCAACTCAGAAGTATATTGCCTTCATGTAGGCTTCAGTGAAACCGGGATGCATCGACAGTTCAATATAATCTTCCCGGTTTGCAATCGTTTCCGCTTCCCTGCGCCTGCCGGTAGAAAGCAGCATCTGCTTGGCCCCGATGCCGGCTGCGTTGCCGATCTGGAAGAAACGGGCAGCAGGCAGGTCCAGGAACATACCAATATCGATAGCGCTTTGAATATCCAGATAGGTACCGAAAGCTCCGGCGATGATGACCCGATCGACATCTTCAATTTCCATCCCGGCTGCCTGGAGAAGCAGTATTGTGCCGGCACGGATCGCTCCTTTTGCCAGTTGGATTTCATTGATATCACTGCGGGTAACCCTGATATCGCGGCCATGGCCGGTATCCTCAGCAGCCACCAATAAAAAGGCTTTGTCCTTCCCATCGCCTTGTACACGGCTGTGTGTTTTCTCAAAACGCCCTGTACGGCTGATCAGACCGGCTTCCAGCAGCGCAGCTGCGGCATCGAGAATCCCTGAACCACAGATCCCTACCGCCTTTTTTCCCTCGATTGTCTGGTAGCAAAAGTCACCCCCTGTAAACTGGATCTTTTCCACCGCTCCCGGTGCAGCGCGCATTCCGTCACGGATATGTGCGCCCTCAAAAGCCGGACCCGAAGCGGTTGAACAGCAGAAGAGTTTCCCGGCAGAAGCAAGTGTGATCTCTGTATTGGTACCGATATCCAATGCGAGAACCCGATCTTCTGCCTTCCAGATTTCCGAAGCCAGTACCATGGAAACATGGTCCGCGCCCACAAAGCCCGCGATATTGGGTGGAAGATAGACTCGTGCACCGCTGTTCAGATTCAAACCCAGATCGCGCGCCAGCAAATTGACTGCTTCACTGACAGCTGCAATATAGGGTGATTCTCCCAGCTGACGTACTGGAAAACCGGCAAAAAGATGGTGCATTGCAGTGTTGCCCACAAAGACTGAATCGACGATCTGATCGCGGCTGACATGCGCCTGCCTGCAAAGATCTGCTGTTTTCGTATTCAACGTTTCGATCAGACGGGTCTGCAGTTCCTCCCGCCCATTAATATTTTCATTACAATAGGAAATCCTGCTGACAACATCCTCTCCATACCCTATCTGAGGATTCATGGCACCGGCTTTCGCCAGAGTTTCACCTGTTTCCAGATCCACAAGGTAGGCGGCAACCTTTGTTGTGCCTATATCGACCGCCAGACCGAGCAACGCTGTCCCTGGCGGAAATGCAGCGATCACCTGTTCTTCCCACACCGCCAGTCGCACTTTCCAGTTATTCTGGCGGAGGAGTAAGGATAAAATTTCCAGCACCGGGCTGTCAAAACTGAGGGTTTTGCTTCCTTCCCGTGCCGCAGCCTGCCGGATCCTGCTGGTATCCGAAACAAGGTCCTGTAAATCAGGTGCTTTCAGTTCAAGATCCAGAATATGCACCGCCGGGTTCAGCGAGATTGCCAGATCCTGCCCTTCCACCTGCAGCCTCTGGGTAGTAGTTAGCGACTCGGGCGGCAGGATAACCTTGACATCACTCCGGGGTATGGAGCGGCAGCCAAGGCGCCAGCCCTCTGCCAGCTCTTCAGAAGTCAGAAAGGCTTCCTCATCTTTTGAAGGTGTGTTCATCGTGCCGGACTGAAGTTTTATCTTGCACCGGCCGCAATTGCCTTTTCCTCCGCAAGGTGCCACTAGGCCCACACCTGCAGACTGCGCTGCCTCCAGCAGTGTTTTTCCCTCTTCAATAGTCGCCCGCCGGCCGACCGGTTCAAAATCCACCTGGAATACTGTCATTTACCTGCTCCTCAGAATCCCGGGACTGCTTAATAATCAAACAAGCACATGCGGATGTGCCGACCGCCCAGGCTTGTATTGTTCGTTGAGTGATTGCCGAAGCTTGCGCAGGCTCGACCGGTTTACCCTTTTCAGGTGCCGCGTTCGTACGGCCTTCCCAACGCTTCCGGAGCATCCTGCTGATCTGAGCGTAAATATAAAGCAATCAGGGTGACAATGTAGGGCAGCATCAGCAGGAACTCATACGGAATACTGCCTGCACCACGCTGGATGGTGCTCAGCGCCTGGATGCGGTACTGCAGTGCATCCGCGAGGCCGAAAAGCAGCGTTCCGACAACTGCCAGCCCCGGGCGCCAGCGGGCAAAGATCACCAATGCAACCGCGATCCATCCACGCCCGGCTGTAATGCCCTCCCGGAACAGCTTCAACTGCACCACCGTGAGTACCGCGCCGCCTAACCCGACCAGCGCTGTTCCCAGAAGAGTCGCCGCGTAGCGTGTCCCTTCGACATTGATGCCCGATGTTTCCGCAGCAGCCGGGTTCTCACCCACCGCACGGATGTTGAGGCCCCATGTTGTTTTAAAGAGGAGGAACCAGACAAGTACAACAATCAGTGCGGTCAGATAGACCGAAGGCTGGTGATTGAACAGAATCTCACCGATAACCGGGATCTTACTCAGCAGTGGGATCGGTACCAGAGGCATACCTTTCACACTCGCCACCAGTTCACTGAATGCCTGGCGATACAGATAATTGGCCAGCCCAACTCCGAACACAACCAGGGTCACACCACTGATCGTCTGGTCGGCGCGCAGGGTGATACTGAGTGCAGACATAATGACACCCATGATCATTCCTGCAAATGCACCAGCAGCGAGTGCTATCCACGAACTGAGATAGCTGTCCGAACCGGCAAAGGGGCCGCTTTCGAGATAGAACGCTGTCATGAATCCAGCCACACTGCCAACAATCATGACACCTTCCAACCCCAGGTTTAAAACACCAGACCGTTCTGTAATCAATTCCCCCAGAACCGCTAGTAAAACCGGCATAGCCAGGCGGATTGCAGAAGTCAGAAGGGCAATCAGAAAACTCCATTGAAAAATCAGTTCCCAATCCATTCAGTTTTTCCTCCGCCGTGCCAGCGAATCCGCTGCCAGTACCGACAACACAATAATTGCCCGGATAGCATCAGCCAGCGTGATAGGCAGTCCATACAACGCATGCATCGACTGCGCCCCCACATCCAGCATGGCAAAAAACACGGCTGCAAACATCACTCCGACAGGGTGCATTCTACCCAGCAGGGCAACCAGAATTGCTGTAAACCCATATCCTGAGGAAATCGAGCCTTTAAGACGATAGTGATAAGTGCTTACTTCAATCAACCCGGCCAGGCCACACAAGGCCCCGCTGAAAGTAATGGCAAACAGCACCGTCCGGTTTACATTGATGCCAGCATATTTCGCCACGCTCTGTCTGGAGCCAACTGCTCGCAGGCGGAACCCCAACGGTGTGTTCCATAACAGAAACAGAATTACGGGTACAAGCAGCACTCCAATGACCACCCCGATATGAATTCGGGTGTCGAATAATGTTGGCAGCCGGGCCGCTTTGATCAGTTTGGCACTCTCCGGCAGATAACTATCCGGATCCTGCATGGGGCCGCGCGCAAGATATTCAATGATCAACAGTGCAATATAATTCAGCATCAGCGTGGTGATGATTTCACTCATCCCGCGCTTTACTTTCAGCAGGCCTGGAATGAACGCCCACAGCATACCACCCAGAACCCCTGCCAGAACCATCAGGATCAGCAGTAGTGGTTTCGGGAAATCAGGAAAAGTTAATCCCACAAAGGCACCGAACAGCGCCCCTATCGCAAACTGACCTTCGCCACCGATATTCCAGACCCTGGCGCGGAATGCCACCGCCATACCAAGGCCCATGATCAGCAGTGGAGAAGCCCGCAGAATAGTCTCCGTAATCTGCCGCTTTCCACCCAGCGCACCTCGTAAGAGCTCTGAATAGGCTGACAGTGGGTCCGCTCCCGCAATAACTATCAGAACAGCGCCCAGGGACAGGCCCACCACCCCGCCAAACAGCGGGGCCAGGATAGGCATGATCCTGCTCAAGCGGAACTTCTTTTCCGGTTCCTGGATTGATGTTGTTATCTCAGTCACACTGCAACCTCTCAGCTTCGTCCTGCCATGAATGGCCACCTGCCATCATCAACCCGACCGTATACAAATCCGCATCGTTACGATCCATGATTCCGATAATCTCTCCCTCATACATCACTGCAATCCGGTCACTGAGATTGAATATCTCGTCCAGTTCGGTGGAGATCAACAGAATAGCCATGCCGGCATCGCGTTTTTCTACCAGCGTCTTATGAACATATTCAATCGCGCTGACATCCAACCCGCGTGTGGGCTGTGCGGCTATCAGCACTTTTGGATCCCGTGCCAGCTCGCGTGCCAGCACCATTTTCTGCGCATTGCCGCCGGAAAGTTTACCAGCCATTACTTCTGTGGACGGCGTTCGTACATCATAGGTTTTCACAAGCTGCCGTGCTTCACAGCGTATTTCTTCCCACTGCAGCATCCCCCGCTTTGTAAACGGTGAGTCTCCTATGCGCTGTAATACAAGATTCTCCGCAACGGTGAAATCCTTTAACATGCCCATTCGGTACCGATCAGAGGGTATGTGGGCCAATCCTTGCCGGCCAATTTCATGGGGAGTGCAATATGTCGTCTCAATAGTATTAATAAAAATCTGCCCACTGCTAACCTTGCGGAGGCCGGCGATCACTTCTTCGAGCTCAGTCTGGCCGTTTCCAGCAACACCGGCAATCCCAAGAATCTCACCCGCACGCACTTCAAAATTTACACCTCGCAGAGCCATAAGCTCGCGGTCATTTTCCGCTCTCAGATCCCGGACTTCCAATACCGCATCTTCAGGATTGGCTGGATTTTTCTGGACTTTTAATAATACATCCCGGCCTACCATCATTCTTGCCAAACCTGCTTTGTCTGTATCACAGGTTGCAACGGTGTCCACGTTATGGCCGTCACGCAAAACAGTGATCCGGTCACTGACTGTCAGCACTTCATCCAATTTATGAGAAATAAAGACGATGGATTTTCCCTCAGCAGCAAGGCGGCGTAAAATTTCCACCAGTTCCTCAACTTCCTGAGGAGTTAGAACAGCTGTTGGTTCATCAAGAATTAGGATTTCAGCGCCTCGATGCAGCGCCTTTAAAATCTCAACCCGCTGCTGTTCACCAACGGACAGAGTCCAGACCTGGGCTGTGGGGTCAATAGCCAGGCCATACTGCCTGGACAACTCCACAAGCTGGCTGCAAACATCATCAAGGTCTTCAATCATGGGGGAACGCGGCGATGGCTGGCCCAGGATAACATTTTCCGCCACCGAAAAAGGTTTGACCAGCATAAAGTGCTGATGCACCATGCCGAGCCCGTTTGCGATAGCATCCCGTGCTGATGAAA
Source organism: Anaerolineales bacterium (assembly GCA_016927115.1). Taxonomy (GTDB): domain Bacteria; phylum Chloroflexota; class Anaerolineae; order Anaerolineales; family E44-bin32; genus JAFGNH01. Next base: position 5,423 of record JAFGNH010000044.1, read on the forward strand.
AATGGACTTGTTTTCCAAAAACCTCGATGTTACCCTCATCCGATTCATACAGCCCGTAGAGAATATTCATGAGGGTGGATTTTCCGGCGCCGTTTTCACCCAGCAGCGCATGGATCTCCCCATGCAGCAGGTCAAAGGAAACCTGATCATTTGCCAGCACCCCGGGGAACTGCTTTTTGATGCCGCTCATACGCACAACGGGTTCAATATTTTCTGTCGCCATAATCTCCCTGTGCCATTCATCCGGCGGCTTCACGGTGATTCCATCGTGAAGCCGCCGCTGTTTTGTTCAGAACAACAAACTTTACTCAGCTATAAATTCAACAACCAGGTCGCCAGACTTGATGTCTGCGATTGCCTGGTCGGCAGCTGTAATCGCCTCTTCGGGGATCACATCCATCATGCCGTCATTGTACAGAAGCTGGAGGACATCATCCCTCACGCCGAGAGCATACCACGGATCATCGGAGAAGGTGCCGTTGAGAGTATCATCCATGAACTGTGTGAACAGTGGTTCCAGGTTCCAGAAAATGCTGATCGGAACAACATCAGGGCCGTTCTCACTCATGTCACCAACGTAGCCGGTTGCATAGCCGTTAACTTCCTTGGCAGCCTCAATAGCGCCAAGAGCCGGGCCTTCACCACACTCAATCCAGAAATCGACACCGGCATCAGCCTGCGCCAGAGCTGCTTCCTTGGCTTTTGCAACATCGATCCAGTCACCAACTGCAGTGGCGATCAGTGTCGCATCCGGATTCACTGTCTGGGCACCAGCAATGAAAGCCTCACCCATCGAATGACAGACCGGGATATCGAACCCGTACAGCGCGCCGAGCTGACCTGTTTCACTCATGTATGCAGCAACAATGCCTGCTGCGTAAGAGATCTCATAGAACGGCTGATCATAATCAGCAACGTTGTCAGCAGTAGACTGGATACCACCTGCCCAGGCGAAATTTACTTCCGGGTATTCTTCAGCAACTTCGAAAGCACCGTCGCCATAGCCGAAGGAATGGGCAACAATCATCTGGTAGCCTTCATCAGCATATTCACGCAGGACGCGCTGGATATCTGATTCAGCAACACTTTCTGAAAAGCCTGTCTCATAACCGGCAGCTTCCATCGCACCAAGAGCGATGTAGGCTGCTTCGTTCCATGAATTGTCATCCCATGGGCCGGTGAGAATGGCAGCGATCTTGCCTTTGCTCTCTTCCATCGCTGGTTCTTCAGCTGCAGCTTCTTCTGCAACAGCTTCCTCAGCGGGAGCTTCTTCAGCAACAGCTTCCTCAGCCACGGCTTCTTCTACGGGGGCTTCTTCAGCAGCGCCACCGCAGGCTGTCAGCAGCATTGCGCTGATAATTACCAGTACAAACAGTACATACTTATAGGATTTCATCTTCTTCTCCTGAATCTAGAAATTGGTTTCACCATTGGAGGTCATGCAGGGCATGCCCTCCCCTACAGCTTTTTTTCATCCTGCTATCTGCCTCACCTCCTTTGTTTTCTGGCTTCTTCCATGCATTCCGTAATCACACATATTCTTTACGGGTGTTTGCAGCTGTGGACTGCCGTGATATCGACAGCCACCTGCCACTCTTGATAAAGTCGTCTGTTGTTAGTTGTCTGACGTCTGGTGTGTGAAAAAACGTTCAAGTATAGTGGTCCGTTCTGATCCCGAGCACACTGTCACTCAGAATTTACTTCACGGCCGCTTCCCTGAAACGTGATCCACCTGTCCCTCGCGTTCAGCATTGCTTCCGGCATGGTACGTGTTTGTTAAAAAAAAGAGACGGGGTTAGGATTATCCCAAATGCTGCTAATCACTGCTCCCGCCTGAATATCCAATCTATTTCACCCGACCACTCTGATGGCAGTTTTGTAGATCCGGTATATTTCGTACGCTTATCTGTGTTCTTGCCAAGGGCATTCTCTCCACCCATGGTCATGGTGGCAAGCTTGTTCGACCTTTTCTCTCCTGTTTCCATTTCCCTTTGTGCCCGGTGCAGGTACATCCACAACCCTTTCACACAAACCAGCCCATTCTTCGCAGTACTAGTCTCTATATACTTCCCGAACTCCTCAGCCCGGAAATCTGACAGTCAGATTATTTACTGCCGGGAGTTGGAATTATCCAAGAATAATCTATCTCGCCATATTACGCAAGAAGCATTATCCTGATGGATTTTTTGCTTACAGGCATCTTTCTGATGGTTGAACCATCAGAATTTTCCGGAACCTCACCCAATCTTATAGCAAACCCGGAAGTGAAATATCCCGATTTCTCAGGAAAAGTGTCACAAGTTCATGGTTCCGGCTGCTAACCCGGAAAACGGGTAAAAGCAGCTGGTATACCACATTGTCTGCCATCGCAGCCCTGGCAAAATCGATTTGCAGATCAGGAAGCAGCTGTATTCCCTTTCTTCATAAACAACGCCTCTTTCTCCGTTTCAGAGAGAAACGCCACCGCCAGAGCATTCTGCTGGAGAATCCGGGTTTGCTCGCGCGTGATGCCCGCCTTCGGAGCTGCAACCTCATACTCATAACGCAGGTCGATCCCACTGATACCCGGATCATCTGTATTGATCGTTGCCATGAGCCCTTTTTCAAGGAAGATACGCAGAGGATGACTCGCATAATCCGCGACCGAACTGGTCTGTACGTTGCTGGTGAGATTGGTTTCGATTCCTATCCGCTGCTCCCGCAATACATCCACCAGTGCCGGATCTTCCAGCGCATGGATACCGTGGCCGATCCGGTTTGCCTTGAGATCTCGCAGTGCCTGCCAGATACTCTCCGGCCCAGCCGATTCGCCGGCATGTACTGTGATGTACCAGCCGGTATCCCTTGCCTTCTTAAAATGCTCCGAAAACATTTCTGCCGGATACTTAATTTCATCCCCTGCCAGATCAAGTGCAGTAATGGAATCACGATGTGTGAAAAGCGCCTGGAACTCTTTCCAGCCTTCTTCAACCCCATAGGTTCGGCTGATAATTCCAATGAGATTTACTCCCACGCCAGAATCATGTTGTGCCGCTTTTACCCCTGCAGCCACTGCTTCCACTACATCAGCTGGATTCAACCCATGGCCTTTTGACATAAACGCCGGGCTGAAACGCAGTTCCAGATAATCGATTCCTTCCTTCGCCGCATCTTCTACATTTTCATACGCAATCCTGTAGCAGGCTTCCGTATTTACCATCACCGCTGTCATCCAGCGGAACTTTTCGAGAAAAGCCATCACACCAGGTTGATTTTCTGTGATCTGCACTTCCCTTCGAATTCCTTCAGCATCCCACGCAGGCAGCGGGATCCCATGTTGCCTTCCGAGGTCCAGGATGGTCTCTAACCGTACCGAACCATCAAGATGACGGTGCAGATCGATCAGCGGCAAATCAGAGTGAATCATACTTTCACTACCCGCCCCTGGCTGCCTGTTTTTTACACTTTCCATCGGTTTTCTCCTTAAAACGCAGTCAACCTTTTTTATATAATTCCGCTGGTTGCCATACAATACCATGAAACAAGCCCTTTCTGCTGTTTTTTTATACCTCCCGGGTTTCTCCTGCCCTCCAGTTTTTCCCTCCTAATCGGACGACATAACTTGCATACTTGCCGGCGATGGTATACACTTTTTCCGTCAGTGAAAGAATGGAGTTATCGTCGAGTCATGAATGCAAACAAGGATACTTTCGACAGCAGCTCTTTTCCGGAACCCGGTCAGAAACAGTCCTTTCCAGGCCCCGAATGGGCACAGCAGGAAGCGCTGGTGCCCGAAGTTCCGACTGATTCTGATATTCAGTCGAAGCCGGATTCTCCCGTATTACTGGCAGACTCAGCTCTTCAGCGTTTCAGTTCCCTCGATGATCTTATTCTGATCCTGGACCGTGACGGATTGATCCTCGAAGTTAATAAACCAGCCCTCAAACAACTGGATTACACACTGACCGAGCTTGCGGGAACTTTCATAAGCTGTCTCTACCCTGCTGATAAAACAGAGCGAGTTAACTCCCGTCTCAGGGCAATGTCTCTCCAGAACAGTGCATCCTTTATTGAACCTGTCCGGACAAAGGATGGCTTCCTGGTACCGGTTGAAACCCGTCTTTCCTGGGGCAAATGGCAGGAAGAGGACGTATTGTTCTGGGTATCCCGGGGCATTCACGCGGTGGAAAGCAGCGACCGTGAAGTCAGAGCCCACGCCACCGAATTCTTCGAGACAGTTTACAGCACCGCTGCGGTACCGATTGTGTTTTTCGATCTTGATGGGAAGATCCTGCAGATGAATCAGGCTTTCGAGGAGCTGATCGAGGGTTCCCGTGAAGAGCTTCTCCAGAACCAGTTTCAAAACTTTCTTCCACAGGAAGATATCCTGCTGCACAAACAGCGTATTCAACAGATCATTTCCGGAAATACCAGCCACTCACAGCAATATGAAGCGCAAATCTGTTCCAACAGTGCAACAATACATGTTAATTGCCTGCTGCTGATGATCAGGGGACAGAACGGGAAACCCCTCTACTTCATCAATCATATGCAGAATGTAACCCAACAAAAAAAGTATGAAGAACAGCTTCAATACCTGGCCACGCATGATCCCCTGACCGATCTGCCTAATCGTACCATGCTCCAGGACCGCTTCCAGCATGCCGTCAGCATCGCCAAACGACACGGAAAACTGATCGGCCTGGTATGCCTGGACCTTGATGATTTTAAACTGATTAATGACACCTACGGGCATGAAATCGGTGACAGGCTTCTCATTAACATCGCAGGAAAATTGAGCTCTGCTATCAGGGAAAGTGACACTATTGCCCGCATTGGCGGCGATGAATTTGTAATCCTGCTGGAAGGCATTGTGAATTCAAGAGATGCTTTGAAAGTCCTTGAAAAAACATTGACTATGGTGTCGGAACCCGTATTAATAGACGATCACCTTCTTGCTGTCTCTGCCAGTGCTGGAATCAGCACCTTTCCCTTCGATGGTGATACGCTCGCCCAGCTTCTTCGTGTGGCTGACTTTGCCATGTACCAGGCAAAGGAGATGGGCAGCGGCCGGATTGGTTTACCGGATTTCCTGACAACCAGCGAGCAGCTCTCCTTATTTAACCTCAGTGAATTGGAAGAACCGGAGCAGGATCCTGAATCCGGCCTTTCCCTCACTAGCGGCTGACATCGCATGCCCACAAGCAAAAGAGCGCTGCTTTTTCAGCCAGCGCTCTTTGATATTCAGACACATTCAGAATATGACAGGACCCCTGGGCAGGGTTCAGGCAAGCGCTTCAAGCTGGCCGATAATCCCACTGAGGACTTCAAATGCAGCTTCCACTGGAGCCGGCGTAAGCAGATCCACCCCCGCCCTCTGCAGCGCTTCGATCGGATACAGCGAACCTCCTGCTTTCAGAAAGCCCATGTAGTCTTCGACCGCATTTTCCTCTCCACTCAGGACTCGGGCAGCCAGAGCATGGGCCCCGGAAATCCCTGTAGCATACTGATATACATAATAATCCTCGTACAGGTGCCCGAACGATGCCCACATCATACCAAGGAGGTCCGGATCGTAATCCATTTCCCCACCATACCCTTCCTCAAACAACTCAACCGTACGCTTCATAATACAATCTGCCGTGATTCCCTGACCGCGCTCCACCCGGCGGTGCAGATCCAACTCGAGGCGGGCCAGCGTGGGCATGAGGAAAAAGTAGCGGTGGAAATTACTCATCGCCTCCTCAAGCACAGCAATCCGCAGCGCAGCATCGTCACGTTTCAGCAAGCTGTCACGGACGAGAGCCTGATGGAAGTTTGAGGCTACTTCGGCAGCGAACAGCGAGTACTCCCCATAGAGGACAGGTTGATTCTGCCAGGCAAGATACGAATGCATCGAGTGCCCCAGTTCGTGAGCCAGCGTACTCAAACTTAGTAATGTATCGTTGTAGCTCATGCAGATGAACGGGTGGGTGCCATGTGTACCATAGGAAAACGCACCGGCCTGTTTGCCATCGGTGGGATAGACATCCACCCAGCGCTCTTGCTGAACCCCGCTGCGGAGAGTTTCCACATAGGCTGCACCCATTGGTGCCAGGCCTGCGGTGATCCATTCCAGGGCCTGATCATACAAAATTACAGGCTTGGAGTCTGAAAGCGGCGCCCAGATATCATACGGATGCAAGTGGTCCACACCCAGCAATTTACGGCGAATGCGCCAGTACCTGTGCCACAATGGCAGGTTCTTCTGGAACGTGTTGATCAGGTTGTGGAATACTTCAACTGGAATGTTATCGGCGGAGAGCACACCGGTGAGTGAATCAGGAAAACGACGAACACGGGATTTAAAGACACACTGTTTGATAGAAGCCGCAAGGTTCGCTGCCAGGGTGCTGCTGTGCGCCCGATACTCACCATGGTAACTTTCCCAGGCAGATTTCCGCAGCGCCCGGTCGGGCTCATTGAGCAACCTCTGAAATGTACCCTGTGAGACTATTTTCTCCTCGCGATCGGAATCTACCGCAGGCGGGAAAACAAAGTCCGCATCCGTCAGCATACCGTATGTCATTTCCACTGCGCTGAACGGATCCATAACCATTCCAAGAACCTGTTCTACCTCCTCCGAGCGGACATGATCCCTCTTTCGGAACAGGTTGTTGAAGTAGTGCTCCAGATAAGCAAGGGATTCATTCTCTTTCACCCAGGTGTTGAGCATAGCCTCATCCAGAGAAAGCAGCTCAGGCTCAAGGAACGCGAGTACCCCCATACTGCGGGCGCGAAGGCCCTGCGCCCTGCTGAGCATTTCTGCCGGAGTCTGATCACGCGAATTCACACTGTGAGACATGGCGGCAAAGAAAGTTACCTTACCCAGTCGCTTCATGTAACCTTCAATTAATTCGAAGGCTTGCTTCAGCGAGTCCGGAGTGTCGCCAAGGGTGCCCTTGAGGGCAGAAATTTCCGGAAGTTCGTTCTCCAGCTGTGTAAACGCCTGTTCCCACGCTTTCCAATCAGAAAAAACGCTTTCCGCATTCCAGCGATAGGCCTGTGGTATCTTGTCCCTGCTGGTTTTTATTTCAGTCACAATTCACTCCTTCTGCTCTGGTCTTGGGTATCATTATAGCCTTTGAGGAACTATCCGGTAATTATTTACGGCATGAAAGTAAAAAATGGCTGCCGGAAATGCATGGCAGCCATATTGGCAAAATTCGGGCAGGATTTCAGGGTATGCTCTGATAACTGGAAACAATCTGCAGCAAGATCTCCCTGGTCTTCATCAGGTAATCCTCATAGGTGGCATCAGTGCGAGGAGCAGCACCGTACTGGATTCTCATACCATTTTCCAACCGCACAGTCATGGTCTCATTATGACTTTCCAGGGTTTCTGCACCTGCATAGAATTCAAATCCTTCTGCCTGTACCATCCCATCGTCAACAGAGACCCATTCTTCCTTATCTGTGAGCTCACCGACACCCACACCGGTACGGGCACAGGTAGCATACCGCCCCCCGTCATCCATAGGCGCTCCAATCAGCACACTCCCCAGGCTGTATTTAATTTCCAGACACAGCCAGGTTCCGTATTGTTCCTCCAGCATGCTGAAATACTCGTCCAGGCTGACACCCTCGGGTACTTCAGCCGGGTCAAAACCCTGCGGTCCGATCCAGTTCACCTCTGCATCCTGCGGCGCTTTAATTTGATATCCGAATAGTTCATTTGTCAGCACCTGCCAGTCAGCAGTCGGATCAAATGTTTCGTCGGCTGCCGGTGTTGGCACATCCTGTACCGCTGGGCCGAGAACTTCCAGCTCTGTCGCCTGAATCCGGGTGGCATTGACATCCGGGATTCCGGTAATCAGCTCACCGGAAACCTCAACAAGGTTCTGTGAACCGGCAAGCTCCTCCAGCCGCTGCAGGACAGCTTCATCATTGCTGTGGATGCTGTACCACATTGGAAAGTCGCCCTGCAATATAAAAATGAAGCTCTTCCCCATGTTGAAGGTGGAAGTAGTCAGGAAACCGCGCCAGTTTTCCACAGGTTCCGGGTCAAACATGATCGAGCCATAACGCATACGGTCGACAGTCAGCTGGCATCCACCGTAATCGGCACCCTCACAAACCAGAGTGCCCCATACCTGGACAAAATCTTTCGGCGGCTCCGCATCCCGCAGTCCGGCGATTTCGTCCTCGAGTTCAGGAGTTGCGCCCACCAGGCCGACTGCTCCTACGCCCTCCGGCTGCAGCAGCAGGAAATCATCAAACTCGGCTCCATCCGGTAAGCTGATGATTTTCCCTGCCCACGCAGTCACAGTTATCGGACCCTGTTGCGGACCAGCCTCCTCAGACAGGCTCTCATCCTTGCTCGACAATTGCATATTATTTTCATCCTCCAAAGCCTGTACAACACTTGCATCTGCAGTGGGGGCAGCAGTCGATTCCACCCCGATCTGCAGTATGCCGCAGGCGGATGCCAGCGGCACAGCCAGAACAATCAGTAAAATATGAAATTTCTTAGTCATTTCTTCCTCCAGACAGGTAGTGAACACCACTTTAATGCGGTGATGTTCCAGGTTCTATTCTGGAGAATAGCAGCCTGATGTTACCAACCTGTTACCAGCATTACACATTGTGGTTACCGATCCGGGGTTTCAAAGCCATCTTTGCAGACATCCAGATGATTCAAACCGGCAGATGAATCACAAATACCGTACCGGAACCCTTGCGGCTGCGTACCGAAACCTTGCCATTGTGACGCTGAACGATCGCGCGCACCAGAGCCAGTCCCAATCCACTGCCAGGGATACTCCGGGTTGCGCGGGCGCGGTAGAGTTCATCCCACACATACGGGATTTCATCATCCGCGATACCCGGCCCTGTATCCGCTACCTCAATCGCCACACTATTCTGATCCTCAAAAGCCCGCAGCTCAATTGCGTCGCCATCCTCGCAGAATTTTAACGCGTTTTCCAGCAGGTTAAATACCGCCAGTAGAAGCAGGTCCGAATCACCCTGTACCACCGGCAGCGGCCAGGGTGCACGGGGAACCAGCAGACTGATCCCGATATTCCCGGCTTCCGGCCGGGTACGCACACTTTCATAAGCATCTTCAAGCAGCGCCGCTACGTCGATTGTATCCAGTTCAAGCGGCCGGGTTTCAAGATCAGAGAGTTTGCGCAGATCAGCGATCAAACGGCGCATACGCTGAACCTGATCCTCGACACTTGTCAGTGTTTTTTCAAGAGCCTGTTTTTCAGAAGCAGAGCGCAGATTGGCCAACCCCGCAAGAACAGCAGTGATCGGGTTTTTCAGCTCATGATCCAGCCTGCTGAGAAAACGCCTGCGATCCTGCGCTGCACCTGAAAGCAGATTCTCCTCACGTTGATCCACCCACAGGAAGAAATACTGGCCCGTACCAACCAGAATGCTGAGAAACCCGCCAATCAGCAGTAAAAGGGTGCCGGTATCCACACGTGCATAGAGAATCGGGTTGGAAGGTGAAAATAGATTCATCCAGATGCTGATCAGCAGGCCCAGCAGCAGAGGCAGCAAGAAAAGTAAACGCCGCCAGTTCATGCTTTCCCCTCCACAGCGGCAACAAAGCGATAGCCCATACCCGGTACGGTTTCAATAAAGCGCGGATTAGCGACATCATCTTTTAGCACACGGCGCAGTTCGGCAATACGGGTATCCACTGCACGGGTACCCACCGGGTAATCCCAGCCCCACACCACATCCAACAGCCTGTCGCGGCTGACCAGCTCATCCGGATGTGTCATCAGATACTCCAGCAGGTGCAGCGCTCGCGGGGTAAGTGTGATTTCATCTCCGGCGGCAGTGACTCTGCGAGCACGCCGGTCCAGGCTGAGCCCCGGACAGGTAAGTATAGATGCGGATGCCAGCGGCAGCATACCAGGCCGGACACGCCGCAGCACAGCTTTCATCCGTGCGGTCAGCTCCTGTGGATCAAACGGTTTATTAAGGTAGTCATCGGCGCCTTCTTCCAACGCCATGGCTCTCTCCGTCGACTCACCCACCTGTGTGAGCAGAATGATGGGTATCCAGTCCCCGCTCTGCCTGATCCGGCGGAGGGTTTCCCTGCCATCAAGCCTCGGCATCAACACATCCATCACGATCAGGTCAGGCTGGCCGCTGGCGAGAAGGTCCAGCGCCTGCTGACCATCACAAGCAATGCTGACCTTGAACCCGGCCCTGGTCAGAAAAGGGGCCAGGTTATCCGTAATTGCCGGCTCATCATCGACCAGCAGCACATGCACCCGTTCTTCCATGAATGCTCCTGTCAGACTCTCCGTACTATTGTACGGATTAATCATAGTCCTGTCACAAATTTTCGCCAAGAAAGACTGCAGCCGTTGCAAGGGCCCTCATTGCTGAAAATCAGGTACCGGGTTCTGTTGCGTTTTCTCTGACGGACACCTTTCTGAGTTTTTCAATACTGGAGTTGGTTGAACCGTCGCGGAGAAGAATAACCATGGGAACACGCGATCCATCGTCCACTGAGAGTAGAGGAATCGTCCTTAAGTCCGGGAGCATAGAGAAACAAAATAAGGGTGCAAAACACCTTTGCCCTGGAATGGTGTAAACAGCAGCGCAGGATACGGCTTATTCCCCATGGCCGGCAAGCTCGGCGATTTCCCCAATCCGAGCATCCAGCTCCTGGCCAAGGCCCTCAATATCCGCATCGAGAAAGCCGCGGATAATCATGGAGATTGCCTCACGTTCTTCAATGCCGCGTGACTGCAGGTACTCCACCTGCTCAGGCGAAATCTTTCCAATACTGGCTTCATGACTCAGAATCGCGAGGGGATGGAGTGCCCTGATACCCGGTGTGGATTCCACATAGCCCTCGCCGTCGGTATCCAGCAGCATTCCGGCGCAATCCACATGTCCTCGGCAAGGCGCATTTCCCACCAACAATCCCTGCTGCAGAAGCACACCGCCGGTGCTTACACCACGGTGTGCCAGCTCAGCACTGGTACCCTCCGCATTGAGGTATACATTCCCACCGCTTACAATCTTTGACCGCTCTGAACCCAGAATCACTGTCTGATAACGGGCTGCGGCTCCCTTTCCGTTTAGCCATGTGTTGGGATTGCTGATGATATCGCCGGCTGGACGCAGTGAGATGTAGTTGTTGACAAAGATTCCATCCTCGTCAACAACGGTCCCCGCATGCGGTCGAACTGTTACCTCAGGCCCCCAGCTGTGCACCATGTTGCTGGTAAGCGAGGCGTTTCTGCCAATATACTGCTCAGTGATGGCATGGTGAACGCCTTTCAACACCTGTTGATGCGACACACAGCCGGTAATTAACTGGAGTTCGGCGTTATCCTCCAGAATAATAACGTTGTGGACCAGCTGCGAAAGGCCCGATTCCTGGATATACAATCCAGCCTGGCAGGGAAGTTCCACCTTTGCTCCCTCCCGTACACGCAGAAAGAAACCCTCCGGTGTCTCCAACGCAGCTGCTTTTCTGGTTATGTCATTGGTATTTGCCGGGACAGCAGAGAAGTAGTATTTTTCCAGCAGGGATGGATACTTCTGCAAAGCTTCGGAAATCGACAGGAGTTCCAGTCCTTCCTCTTCAGATTGCAGGCTCAGCAAATGATTGTTACGCAGCACATAGGTAGCCGAACGTTTCGAGGGATCCAGAAAGACTCCCACTTCAGCCAGTGAGTCCGCATCCATGGCCTGGATCCCGTCCAGAGGTATCAATTCTGTGTGTCCTGATTGCTTACCTGTCATCCATCACTCCCATACACTTGGTACTGCTGCAGAAAGTCCTTCCGTTGGCAGACAATGTTACTTGTCGATCTGGATTTGCAGCAGATCTTCATCTGTTTCCACACATCTGCCCAGCTGCATACACTCAAGGCAAGCGGAATAGCCGTGCTGGCTGATCGTATCCAGGATCAGGCCAGGGTTTCCACAACTGGCGATACGGTGGTCGATCATGACATGCGCCTTATCAATTTGTACATAATCCAGCACCTGGGCTGTATGGGTGATAATCAGGCCTGTCTTTCGCAGGGCAGGACGCTGTGGATCAAGGGAGTAAAGCTGGTTTACCATCCAGCCGACTTTCTCCAGCGCTTCCAGATCCACACCGGAATCGGGCTCATCCAGCATTGCGAAGCGCGGCCGGGTTGCCAACAGCTGCAGGAGCTCTGAGCGTTTAATCTCGCCGCCGGACAGGCCGGCATTAATATCGCGGGTGATAAACGCTTCCATATTCAGTGTATCAATCAGCTCATCCACCCTGTGACGATTCTCGACTTCGCTTCCCACTGCATAATCCAGCACCTGCTGCAATTGCACACCATCTATGGTTGGTGGGCGCTGCTGACTGACAGCGATCCCCAGGCGGGCGCGTTCGGTAAGTCCAAGGTGAGTGATATCTTTGCCATCAAACAGGATCTTCCCCGATGTGACCGTATAACGTGAGAACCCCATGATCGTCATCATCAGAGAAGTTTTTCCGCTCCCATTAGGGCCCAGCAGGGCATGCACCTCTCCCTCAGGCACAGCCAGATTGACCCCCTGCAATACCGATTCCCCATCGACTTCCACATGGAGATCCTGAATATCCAATAATATACCCACAGGATTCACCTCACTCTTGCTCTACAGCGTTTCATTAAAACGGATGCCTGGCATTTGCTGCTATTGTACAACAGCCTCTTCCAGATTCTTGCGCAACTCCTCTGGTTTTTGCGTGTAAATCTTCGCCTAAACCAGCACAATTTCCACAAGCCTGATAGGAAGGATCTGACTCACAGGCAGGAATCAGCTTTTACAGCCGGTTTTCAGCCGCACGGAACCACATCGGTACCCTTATCCCGCCAGTGGGTACGGGCAAGGGTCAGAAAATTCTCGCGCTCCTGTGTTGTCATCTGCACCGTTTGAACTTCCAGAGACACACCAGCGGTATCTGCTGCCTCAGTTAATGATTGGATGAGGATATCCTTTACAACAGCCGGGATTCCCAGAACAGGCAGTGCAAGGGTCAGCTGCGCTTCCTCCGCGGATGGTGCCAGAGTAACATCATGGATCATCCCCAGCTTTTCCAGTGTGCAGGCGATCTCCGGATGTTTCACTTCTGCCAGCTTTTCCATCAGATCCAGTTTTACGCTTTCACTCATCATTCCTTCTCCCTGATTTGTTCTATGCAGGATCAATGCTGTACTGTGCAGCCGATCCGGTTGAAAAATCGCAGCCTGCCTCACTGTCCTGCCGGGACTTGTGGTAAGCTGGAACCAGTATGAGAATAGTTCCGTCAGACTGATTAATCGGTCTGCTGAACTTCTGTATCGACGTCTCCAATTCGGGGAGATCACTGCTACCGGTAACAGCCTGCGATCAGCCGCATCACAAAACGGAAGAGTATACTACCATGACCTCTTATTTGCGTCACGTTCGGAATCTGTCCCGCTTTCGGAAAATTGCCACAGTATTCGCCAGACATGGATTCGGATCGATCCTCGAATATCTGAACCTGGACAAATATCTGGCTCTTCCGAGATCGATCCTCAAGCAGCCTACGCCTGAAACTGTCTCCGTCCCCACCCACCTTCGCCTTGCGCTTGAAGAATTAGGGCCCACCTTCATCAAGCTCGGGCAGGTTTTCTCTACCAGGCCGGACATTCTTCCCCCTGACATCATCCATGAGCTCAACCAGCTGACCGATTCGGTTGCTCCTGTTCCATGGGACACAATCCGTACGGTTTTTATTGATGAATTCGGAGAGGAGCCTGAACAGGTTTTCAACTCGCTCGAAAAAACGCCGATCGGGTCTGCATCACTGGCACAAGTCCACGCCGCTGAGCTTAAATCCGGTGAACAGGTTGTGATAAAAATCCAGCGGCCGGCTATCGAAGATACAATCCGGATCGATCTTGAAATTCTGGAGGACATTGCCCGCCTGGCCCAGCACACCCCGATCGGGCAGACCTACCAGCCGCTTGAAATTGTCAATGAATTCTCGGTCACGATCCGCTCAGAGTTGAATTATCTTCGTGAAGGCCGTAATGCAGATCGATTCCGCGAGAATTTCCGGAATGAAAATTTCCTTGTCATTCCTGAAGTGTACTGGGAATATACAACCCACCGTGTAGTCGTGCTTGAAAAAATCGATGGGATCCGTATCGACAACCTGGAGCAGTTGGATGCTGCCGGCTGCGATCGTCACCAGATTGCTATGAATGCCACCCGGCTGATCATGAAGGAAGTATTCGAAGATGGTTTCTTCCACGCAGACCCGCATGCGGGAAACCTGGTCGTGCTGGATGGAGAACGTCTGGGGGCCATGGATTTCGGTATGGTCGGCCAGCTCTCGCAGGTGGACCGGTTGAACCTGTTCCGCTTATTTGGCAGTGCCATGCAGATGGATGCAGATGAAATTGTTGAGCAGCTGATCAGAATGGATGCAGTACGCGGTCGTATCGACCGGAAGGCCCTGTCGCACGATATAGAACGTCTGCTCCAGACGTACAGCGGCCAGCCTCTTTCGGATATCAAGGCCCGGAATGTATTCAGTGATCTGATGCCGATTTCCTTCCGTTATAACCTATCCCTTCCATCCAATTTCTGGCTGCTGGCTAAATCACTCTCCATGCTTGAAGGTCTGGGCAGCCAGCTCGACCCGAATTTCAACCCCTTTGAGGTCGGTGAATCCTATATCCGACGCTTATCCAGGCTGCTGTGGGATCCAAGGATATTCAGTCACGCCATTCTCTCCAATGCATCCTCCTGGCAGCACTTTCTCAGCGAGATTCCACGTGTCGGTTCTGATTTTCTTCGGGACATCCGCCAGTCACGCGCCCCAATAATCCTGGATATCGGTGGCGCTCGCTCCACCCTCGACCGGCTTGATAGAATGATCACCCGGCTGTCATTGAGCCTGCTCCTCGCCGGCCTGGTTATTGGCCTGGCCATGATCCTGCCCATCGCCCTCGAAAATACGGTATTCCTGATCGTGATCATTGCAGGGTTTGTAAGTTTGTTCGGTCTGGCGCTGTGGCTGATCATTTCTATCTTCCGCGGATAAGGATTAGACGGCGGGGAGCGCAGGCAGGAAATTACAGACAGGAAAGCGTGGAAATACCTCAAAACGAAACCGCCTTCTACAGATTCACAACTTTCCTGTATAATCATCGCAGTAAAGATACTGTACAGTCCAGGTCCTGCACAATACAGGACGAATCATTTTTCTCCTCCGGTCTAATGCAAGATTCAGATTCCCTTAAGGAGAGACCAGTGACATTTCCCAAACCTTTTTATCGTTGGCGTCCTCATCCCTGGCATGGATTGGAAATCGGCCCAAATCCGCCTCATCTCGTTTATGCCTATATCGAGCTCACTCCGAATGATTCCGTTAAATACGAGATTGATAAAGTCACAGGGTATCTTCACATTGACCGCCCCCAACACACTTCCTCCCAACCCCCAGCACTGTATGGTTTTATCCCCCGCACTTACTGCGGTAAACGTGTCGGGGCCTTATCGCCCAATGCTGTGCGCGGTGACGGCGATCCGCTCGATATCTGTGTGGTAACCGAGCGCCCTGTCTTCCGCAGTGAATTTTTTCTCAATGCACGCGTAGTAGGCGGCCTGCAGGTATTGGACAACGATGAAGCGGATGACAAGATTATTGCAGTGCTGGAAAAGGACAACTACTGGGGTAATGTCGAGGATATCAGTGAACTCCCGGTGAAGCTGATTGAGCGGCTGCGCCATTATTTCCTGACCTACAAACTGGTTCCTGGCGAGGAAGCTCAAATGAAAATCGAGAAAGATCTCCACGTGGATGAGGCGATCCTGGTTGTTGAAGCCGCGATCGCTGATTATGAGGAAGAGTTCCTTGGTGGAAACTGAACCTGGAACCTGACGGTCCGGCGTTATTCTGTAAACCGGCAAGCTGCCGGAATACGTTCGTAAACCTGGAGGGTGGGCTCACATACCGCGCCCCGAAGCGCCTTCTATAGTCCGCGATAGTCGAACCAATAACCACAACAGACTTGTTCAGCCCACCCTTCCACATCGGAAACGGTGACTGTTACAACCTTCTGAACCAGAGACTCAAGGCAGCTGTGCCAACCAGTACAATCAGCCCCAGGGATAGCGGGCACAATGAGCGGGCACCTTCTTCAAGTGCTTCTGCTCTCTGCTCAACCTCAGCGCCGATCGACTCTTCAGCCTCTTCGAGGGGTGATTCTTCATCAGGTCCGACCGCAGAGTGCGTCAGTTCAGCCGACCCCAGGCTCAATTGGTCAATCCAGAGCTGCCCCTGGGTACGGTCAGCATCACCGCCTTCAAATCCAAAGGCAATACCGGATATCCGGGCTGGGTCGAAGGGGGTATCGTCTGCTTCCCATTCGACACGTTGAATCTGGTCCCAGGTTATGCTTGTCACCGCCCAATTTTCAGGCCCGTTGCCAGCGAACGAGAAGCGATAGACATAGGAAGCACGGGCTTCTTCCGGGCCGGTGTAAATATCCAGATTTACCATTGATTCCGGCTGATCACCGGCAACGGCAAAGCTAACGCCATCCGTACTGCTCCAGTCCTGCTCGGTCGGGAACATGAGGCTGCAGGTTCCCCAGCTCTGCGGGCCGATATCATAGTTTATCCACAAGCTCTGAAGACCCTCATAAGCCGTACTGGAATCCAGCATACAGTTGAATATTGTTTCTGAAGAAGGATCGAAATAAGCTTCCCAGCCATAGGATCCGGCTGGAGCCTCGCCTTCAAAGGACTCAATCAACGAAGCAGGTTGCTGAGCTCCTGCAGCCGGTTGTGGTTCGGTGCCTTCCTGTGCCACTGGGGCTGGTACCATCTCCACAACCTCTGCCGAACCCTGCCAACGCTGGTAAAAATAGTTCAGCATGGGCACGAATTCAGCAGTCGCTTTATGATTACCGGAAGGGGAAGGATGCGTATCTCCGTTATCCGGGTAGTACAGGACATTCCCACCGGCATTGGTTGTGTATTCAATACCCCCATCGACGTAGCGGTGATGGTTATCCGGATCAGTCAGTACATTGTAGAAATCCCATACAGCCACATTGGAGTACGGATAGTTATTCTCCTCCAGCCAATCCTGCACTAACCAGGTGTTGAATGCACGTGCATTGGCCGCATACTCATTTTCCTGCAAAGGTGGAGCGGTAATCACTACAAAGAGCTTGTCCGGCCTTGTGATGAAGTATGTCAGCAAGTCATTGTAAACTCGTTTGGCACTGCCAACGGTGAGCCAATCGTCATCCGATGGGGGGTCATTCGGCGAGCCATCAATTTCCGAGTTCGGGAAGCAGGATTTGAACATAATGATCTCATTCTCGCCACCCGGGTTTTCCAGTGTACGGGTGTAGGAAGAATTCTGGCCGCTCTCGTTGTACAGCGAACTTAGAATCTGATCCCGCTGACCGCCAAGGAACCATTCCGGCCAATCGAGGGTATCCGTCCGATCGCCGATGCTGTGCGGCCCCCAGCCGTAGTTTGTATCACTGACGAAGTAGTTATTCTCACCCAATGTCCGCCCCAGGTCGCCATGGCCGTCTGTCAGCCAGTTCTCACCACAGGAGTGGTGGATGAATATCAGTTTGACTGTATGGTCCGGAGGAGCCGGAGTATCGCTCTGGGCACTGGCAGTCGACATCGGGAGTAAAAGCGAGACCAGCAGAAACAGCACTCCGCAAACGGAAAATACAATACTCCTACGTGATTCTTTCATGATTAAACCCTCCCTGGAATATATATTGTGACTTTAGGAATCAGGATGCAGGCATGCATAATATAGGGAAAGATGATACTTTTACTCTATCACCATAACTGAAACGCAACAATATGGCGTTTTGTGACAGTTTGGGGAGATGAGGTTGCAAATAAAACAGGAAAAACGACTACTTCAGACGGGGTACTCCTGCGTTCGTTCCACATGAATCAAAGCCGCAATCGGCAAACCCACATGTACATGCTGATCCTTGCCAGAAATTCGCAGGAGGAAACTCTGATCGAGGGGAATAATCTCTTCAACAAAGATTTCTGCTCCAGGGACCAATCCAGCCCCTTCAAGATAACGCAGCACTTCCGCATTCCGATCCTGAACCCGGCAAATCTTCGCAGTTTCTCCGGGAACGAGATCAAGCAAACGCAGTGAAGAGGATGATGGCATTTTCAGATTTTTGGACGGGATTGGCGCTCCATGAGGATCATACTCCGGATTCCCGAGTTTCTGGGCGATACGTTCCTCCAGTACATCTGAAATGGAATGCTCCAATCTGTCAGCTTCCTCATGAACCTGATCCCAGCCAAGATCCAAAACATCATGCAGATATGTTTCCAGCAGCCGGTGCTGACGGAGAGTTTTAAGCGCAGTCTTTTCGCCATCGCCGGTGAGAACAGCGCCACGATATTTCTCATACTGAATCAAGGGAGGATCAGCATCGGCCATCTTCTGGAGCATTAACGTGACAGAGGACGGCTTTAATCCGAGCCTGGAAGCGATTTCCAGGGTTTCAGCCCGCTTTTTCAGCTGGGTGATTTCATAAATACTTTTCAGATAATCTTCAACTGCAGGTGAAAAGTTTTCTGTTCTTTTGGCGCACATAAACCATACCTCCCCGCTGAAAAGTTCCCGGGTGAATCAACTCGCCACGTTTTTGTTCCTGACCCCTGCCGGGAAAACGTGTGACCGTACGAAATACTTTTTTATTTAGTTTTCCCGGTCGCCTTTCAGAGGCACACCTACTTGCTCCAGGCAGATCAAAAGAGTCCACTGAGCAGACGCCAGCTCTGGGTGACAAAGAAAGTTACCATCAACCCTAACCCTATAGGAAGAAACGTTGCCAGCGCAGTCCACTTGATACTTCGAGTTTCTTTGTAAATAGTAAAAATGGCCGTGCTGCACGGATTATGCAGCAAGCTGAACAGCATCAGATTGATGCCGGTGAGAAGTGTCCAGCCGCCTGATTGCAAAATCTCCATTGTGCCGGCGCTGGACTGCAGTTCAAACAGGACACCAGCACCCGAACCGACTCCCATTACTCCACTTGTCAGCACTGTCAGCATCAACACCGTTGGAATGACAATTTCATTTGCAGGGATGGCGACAAGATACGCGACCAGAATCACTCCATTCATACCAAAAAACAATGCGACCGGATCCAGAAAATGGATCATGTACTCTGCAATGCTCACGCCAGCAATGTTAATATTGGCAATCAGCCATATCACTGCACCTGCCGGCATGGCAAAAACAATAGCCCGATAAAGTACGATTGCTGTACGATCAATCAATGAAGTATAAATCGTCTGCAGCAGCCGGGGCGGGCGATATGGCGGGAGCTCGAGAGCGAATGTTGAGACCTCCCCCCGCAGCACTGTCCGCGATAATCCCCATGAAACAAGGAAGGTGAAGAATACACCCAGCAGTGCAATGCCGACCACCGCGCCGGCCGAAACGAGGCCGGCAAGGTATGCAGGCACAAGCGGGCCGATAAAAATTGTCGCTATCAGGATTTGAGTCGGCCATCGGCCATTGCACAGGGAGAAATTATTGGTGATGATGGCGATTAACCGCTCACGGGGGCTGTCAATAATCCGGGTAGCGACCACGCCTGCCGCGTTGCAGCCAAAGCCCATCATCATACTCAGGGCTTGTTTTCCGTGTGCTCCAGCCCGATGGAAAATTCGATCAAGATTGAATGCCATTCGCGGCAGATAACCAAAATCCTCAAGCAAGGTGAATAACGGAAAAAAGATCGCCATGGGAGGCAGCATAACACTCACTACCCAGGCTGTGGCCAGATACATACCATCTATAAGGACACCTTTCAACCACCAGGGAAAACCAAGCTGCAATGCGCCTTCCGCGAGCCATGGATAAACCCGGTCTATCAGAATAGAAGAGAGATAAGCCGAAGGTATATTCGCCCCGCTGATGGTAAGCCAGAAAACCAGTGTAAATAACAGGAACATCAACGGAAATCCCCACACTTTACTGGTAACAATCCTGTCAAGCGAACGCTCGAAATCAAAATTCGCTTTTTCTCCGGGTTTCTGAACTACACGGCGGGAAATTCGTGCTGCATCCTGATAAATATCATCCACCAGTGTCTCATGTAAATCCAGATTGATCTCCCATCGCAGATTTCGGGCTTCCTTCAGGATCAATTCCGATTCTTTCTTTAAAGTTTCTGCGTCCATTACTGCTCCTGCTCCTTCAGATTCAACTCCTCATCTGCTCCCTGCCTGACAACATCCTGTTTCAGGTCACCTATTTCACCATTCCGCAGCGCGGTCTCAATGCTTTCATCTCCAGCCAGCAGACGCATCGCAACCCAGCGCTGGTTGGGGAGATCCGGATAGAGTTGATCGAGTTCTCGTGTCAGCTTGGAGACTGCCTTTTCCAAGCCCGGATCACTGATTTTTCTGTGATGCGGCCTTCCAACCAACCGTCCGCTGGAGATATCGGCGATGACTTCCAGCAGCTGATCGAAACCTCCACGGGTGCGCGCAATTGTGGGAACCACCGGCACCCCGAGTTCCTTTCCCAGCAACCTGTCCTCGATTTTCCACCCATGGCGTTGAACTTCATCCATCAGATTCAAGCACACTACAACCCGGTCAGTTATTTCCAGCACCTGGAGCACAAGGTTCAGGTTCCGCTCGAGCCGTGTCCCATCCACAACGATCACGGTTGCATCCGGCCTGCCGAAGAGTATAAAGTCCCTGGCAACTTCCTCATCCGGGCTTGTCGCCAGCAGCGAATAGGTCCCGGGGAGATCAACCAGTTTGTAACGTTCCTGGTTATACTCATAACCTCCTTCAGCACGGGTTACGGTTTTTCCTGGCCAGTTCCCGGTGTGCTGGCGTAGTCCGGTGAGCGCGTTGAACACAGTGCTTTTGCCGGTATTGGGGTTTCCCGCCAGGGCGACAACATAGTCCCAATCGGTCATATCCACCCCCAGCCGGTGGAGGTTTGCTGCATGATGAGCCGGACATGATTCACACGCAGACGATGCGATTACAGTTTCATGATCCATGACTCGCCTCTTTTCCGATTGGTGAAACTCGAATGTATTTTGCCTGGCTCTCTCTCAGCGCAAGGAGGCTGCCGCGTATGCGGTATGCGGTTGGATCACCACCGGGGCTCCGGATTTCCATCTGGACTGTTGTGCCCGGAAGTAAGCCAAAATCCATCAATCTTCTGCGTTCAACACTACGTAGTTGTGGCATAAGCCGGAGGACAATCGCTTCTTCACCCGGCTGCAGCTGACTGAGTGCTTCCCCCGCTTCTTCCAGAGGCATTCCAGCCTCAACGGCTGGTTCAACAGACAACTGCACTGCAAGCTTAATGTTTAGCCTTTTTCGCGTTCCCGCTGCTTCCAGCAATAATTGCTTTTCATCCCTGTCCAGAATCTTGAGCAGCATACCAGGATAATAGCCTTCATCTATCAGTGCTTTGTATGCCCCTATGGGCTGATCCTCGATATGTTCAACTTTAACCAGGGTTCCCGGTT
Source organism: Anaerolineales bacterium (assembly GCA_016927115.1). Lineage (GTDB taxonomy): Bacteria > Chloroflexota > Anaerolineae > Anaerolineales > E44-bin32 > JAFGNH01. The sequence goes on from JAFGNH010000044.1 coordinate 26,938, forward strand.
CAACATCCGGTAGTGCAATCCACGAAGCGCTGGAGATCGTGCCTGCCGGGGTTGGAATCGGATCTCCATGGGGATCACGAGATGGAAAATGCAGTTCTGCCGCCAATGAACGGACATCATCCTCTGTCAGATGATGCTCAACCCATTCTGCCCTCTCATGCCACTCCTGCTCTTCATAACCAGTTCTCTCAGCGAGGTAACGCTCATACAAGCGGTGGGCTTGAAGTATAAAAGTGGCGTATTCCCTTCCATTTTCTGAAAGAGAAACGGGCAACCCCTGTCGTATGACAAGATTATTCGCCAGCAGAAAATCCATTACCTCACTGAATTTATTTTCCCTGCAGCCAAGAGCTTCTGTCAGCCCATCCTGATCCAGGGTTCGCCCTTCCATTTCTGCAGTCAGAATTACTTTCAGAGCATCTTCAACCAGGATCTTCAGACTTCTGCGCCGGCAGCGCCACAAGCGGATCACCCCCCCGTTCGGCCAGAAGAGAGACAGCAAAGCCAGGGCCGGCAGCAGGCCGAGGAAAATAAATAATAATGGATGATCTATCATACTTCCTCCTTTTACCATGTCGGCAGCTGTTAATGTCGTGTCGCTGCCATTTGAATCCAATCTGTTCAAACTGGTAAAAATTGAATTATTTTAGTATACCAAAATTTTTTATTTTGTGGGAAAAGATTAAGGGATGTAGACACAAGGTATCTTTCCTGCCTGTAGCGGGAGAAATGAGAATTTTCCGGGGTTATACAACCCTATAAAGCGCAGAAAAATATATATGAGGGATTTTAACTTTTTCTCTGTAAATTAATCTCTCTGGCGGAATCATACATCGCAAGAATATTCTCCACCGGGATATCAGGTTCGATTACATGCGCTGGTGCCAGAATATAGCCACCACCGGGTGCCAGAATCTGTACAACCTGACGAACCCTGGTCCGAACTTCTGACGGAGTACCCTGCGGCAGTAATTTCTGGTTATCGATAGCACCATGAAATACGAGTTTATCGCCATACAGTGCTTTGATAGCTCCTGGATTCATCCCCTGTGCACCCGGTTGCAGCGGGTTGAGGACATCAACTCCCATCTCCATCAAATCAGGGATGATAGGTATGATTGCGCCATCACAGTGAAAGAATACCTTCGCGTTTGTCCTTCCCCGGATAAAACGGATGAGTTCCGTATAGCGTGGTTTGAAGAACTCGCGAAACAGCGCTGGTGAAATCAGAAGACTTGTCTGAGTACCAAAATCATCAGCCAGTTGTACCATCTCCACATAAGGCCCAACTGAGTCCAGGTACACCTGCCACAAACCTGTTTGGATCTGCAAAAGATGATCGAGCAGGAGATGAGCCCATGACTTATTCAGAAGTAAATCCATTAGAAAGTTTTGCATCCCCCGTAGATGCTGACCAAACTCAAACAACCCTCCGGAGACTGGTGCAGCTACCAGCGCATAATCAGTTTCTTCATATAAAAACCGGGCTCGTTCCCGCAGACCTTCAGTTCGTTCCGGTCGTAAGGGATCAGGCCATGGATAATGATTCAACGCTGCCTTTTCAACTTCTGCGAGTGGATGGGTCACACGCTGCGAAAAATGCCCAAGCTGCTCTATTCTGATCCCCCACTCATTCTCATAGCTGCCGTCCGAAAACGTCTGACGCCGCAAGTACTCCGGCCCGCGCAAATAAAGGTAATAACAATCAATCCCTAGACGTTCCAGAATAGCCGGGGCTATCTCCATGACCGAATAAAAAGGATCCAGCTCCTCCATCTGGAGTGAGACCCCAAGACAGGATGCCAGCCTACGATAAGCCTCGATATGAATGTTGGAAACCCGCCCGCCCAGATCCAGGGGGACCCGGTCCGGCTGCTGAAAATCCAGCGCACAACGAACACGTTCTCTATGAGTCTGCAATTGTTCTCCCCTCCATCTTCACTCGTGATAATAAGACCTGGAAAACTTTAAAACTGGAGATACTGTCGCAGATACGCCATACTGGCAGACAAAGTTGATTCATCTGCAATCTCATCACACTCAATTGTCATCGGCCCCATGTACCCGACCTTCCTCAGTTGCTTAAAGAAGGTGCTAAAAACAAATGACCCGCGTCCCGGGATTTTCCGGTTATTATCCGCCAGATGTATATGAAAAATTCGCTCCCCAGCTTGCTGAATTGCCATGGATATATCCGCTTCCTCAATATTCATATGAAAGGTATCCAATAACATCCCTACGGATGGATCTTCCAGATCGGTTACAAGTTGGAGCATGTCCTTTACAGTACGGTTATAGCCCAGCTCATAGCGGTTGATCGGTTCCAGGGCAAGTTTGACTCCGGCATCTTCGGCCGTTTTCAGACAATCTGCCAGACCATCGCGCACCCACGCCAGGCCCTGTTCCAGCGAGGTTGTTTCGTCAAGCTTGCCCTGCAGGAGGCCAATTAATATGGTTGGCTCTCCCACTTCCGCACTGGCCCGGATTACTTCCTGCAGTGCAGATGCTGCCTTTCTCCGAATCAGAGAATCAGGATGACTCAAACTGTATCCATAAACCGAATGGATCGCACCTGTCCGTATTCCAGAAAGTGTCAATCCACGATCCTGCAGTATCTGACGTATCCTTCCGGGCCCGAGTTGAAAGGGGTTCGCCATAAGCGGTTCAACACTGCAAAACCCTGCCCTCGCGACTCTATCTAGATAATCCAGCAGATCTGCAGTCCTGAATGAGTCAAAGGATGGACATGCCCACCCCAGGCAGGTTTTCATGATTGGCCCCGATCATAGGAACCTTGTTTGACTGCCGGCGAAAATACATATACCACCTTGAGAACCGAGTCTCCAACATTTTCTATGCTGTGTTCAATTCCTGGTGGTACATAGATACAGGTTCCCGGTTCAATCTCCTCCGGTTCACCATTAAAGTAAATCGCCCCATGCCCGGAAAGTACATAAAGAATTTCTTCCTCCTGCAAATGTACATGCCCGGGAGCATGTTTTCGAGCAGGGAAATCCGCCACACCGAAGGCCATATACCTCGAAGGTCCAAAATGATCCGGGCTGATAATCATCTTGTGCGCCCGACCGGGTAGCTGAACTGCTTCCTGCTCCCGTTCATGAATTGTATGTTTTCCAGCCATGATCTATCCCTTTCTCTGCAGCACCCGATAGACAGCTGCAGCAATATGTGCAGCAGTTAACCCGAATTTCTCTGCCAGATACTGCACACTACCTACCTCGCCAAAACAATCTTCAACTCCTATCCTCTCAACCGGAACCAACCGGGACTGACAGACCACCTCAGACACTGCGCCAAACAGTCCACCGTAGATGGAATGATTCTCTGCAACCACGATCGCGCCGGTCTGATTTGCTGCAGCCTGTATCGCCTCGACATCCAACGGCTTCAATGTCGATAGATTCAAGACCCGGGCTGATATCCCCTCCGCAGCCAACAGCTCTGCTGCCTTCAGCGACCGTGCCACCATCACACCAGCAGTAATGATCGTCAGATCCGACCCTTCCCTTACAGTCATTGCCCGTCCAAACTGGAAATGATAGTTGTCAGGATCCAGTACCACCGGAACCTTTCCCCGCTCTACTCGCAGGTATGCAGGCCCCTTATGTTCTTTCGCCAGATAGTGCAGGATCTGACGGGTTTCAACAGCATCTGCCGCCACCAGAACACTCATCTGCGGCAAAGCACGGAAAATCGCCAGATCGAGCATGGCTTGATGAGAGGCACCGTTGCGCCCTGAGACCAGGCCAGCCTCCACACCCACCAGCTTCACATTACTCTGGCAGTAGGCTAATGATATTGCGGCCTGATCCAGCGCTCTCTGACTGATAAAGCAGGCAAAAGTACCGCAAAATACCGTTTTCCCGGCAAGAGCCAAGCCGGCTGCCACTCCAATCATATTCGCTTCCTGGATACCCAGGTCGAAGTAGCGCTCAGGAAATCGACTGCGGAAAAACTCTGTCTCAGTAGCCCGCTGCAGATCACTATCCAACACTACCAGTTCAGGAACCTCAGCTCCCAAATCAGCCAGAGTATGACCGTACACATTTTCAATATAGGATCCTGGCTCACTCATCCATCTGCCCTCCACTGCCGGCTTTCTCCGCACCCAGTTCTGCCATCGCCTGTTGATATTGCCCCTCATTGAGTGCCTTGGAATGCCACTCAAATTGGTCCTCCATGAATGAAACCCCTTTCCCCTTTACAGTGTGTGCAACGATCATATGGGGCGCGCCAGACGTAACGAGGGCGCGGTCAATTGCCTTATGGATCTCCACAAAATCATGTCCATTAATTTCCTGTACATCCCAGCGGAAGGAACGCCACTTCTCCACAACGGGCTCAAGACTGTTAATCTCATCCACCCTTCCATCCACCTGAAGTTTGTTCAGATCCAGGAAGACAATAAGATTATCCAGCTGCAGCTGTGCTGCGGACAGGGCCGTTTCCCAGATCTGCCCTTCCTGACATTCACCATCACCTATCAGGACATATACGCGCCCCGGTTTCTGGTCGATACGGAATGCCAGCGCCATACCTGAAGCGACTGATAGCCCCTGCCCGAGCGAACCAGTCGACACTTCAGCGCCGGGGACCAGATGCATATCCAGATGTTTCTGAAGCCGGGTTCCGTCCTGTTGAAAAGTCTTCAACCAGCTGCGGGGATAAAATCCACGCTCTGCCAGGACGGCATACACCAGTGGTGCAGCATGACCCTTGGAGAGCACAAATCTGTCCCGGTCCGACCAATGCGGGTTTTCCGGGTGGATACGCATATACTTGAAATAGAGGCTGGTCAGGATTTCAACCGCAGAAAGACATCCTCCTGGATGCCCGGAGCCACCAAGGTAGATCATCTCAATTACATCGCGGCGGATTGTGGCAGCCACATTCTGCAGCCTCTCCAGATTCAGCGTTCCTTCAATTATTCCGTTACTCATAAATCACTCCTGAACCATCAGCATATGCCTTGCCGTTTGAACAATGCTGTCTGTATCCATTCCAAATTTTTTCAGCAGCAAGTCATATTCCCCTGATTCCGCAAATGTGTTCTGAAGGCCAATTCGCCGCACAGGAGTTGGCAGGTGTTCGCCAAGGACTTCCGCCACCGCGCTGCCTAATCCATTTGTTATCTGATGATCCTCAATAACTACTACCCTGCCGGTATTTACAGCCCGGTCCAGCAGCAGTTCCTCATCAAGCGGTTTTACTGTATGCATATCTATTACATCTGCCTCAATCCCATCTGCGGACAGGTGATCTGCCGCCGCCAGGGCAAACTGGACCATATCCCCGATAGCTATCAATGTAACCTCTGAACCTTCCCGCAGCAGCTTTCCTTTTCCGATCTGGAATATTTCGTCCGCCGGATAGAGTACGGGCACAGGATCCCGTGTGAATCGTAGATATACCGGGCCTGGCCAGCTTACAGCAGCTCGCACAAGACTGCGGGTAGATATTGAATCCGCAGGCATAATGATGGTCATATGGGGGATCGTACGCAGTATGCCAATATCTTCGGTAGCCTGATGCGTTACTCCATCATTTGATGCTGTTAAACCGCCGTGCGAAACAGCTATCTTCACATTCAAGTTGGGATAGGCGATAAAAGTGCGGATCTGTTCGCAGGCCCTCATCGAGGCGAAAACCGCATACGTACTCACAAATGGTATGTATCCGGTAGTAGCCATGCCGGCTGCTGCGGCCATCATATTGGCTTCAGCCACCCCCATCTGGAAAAAGCGCTCCGGAAAAGCTCTGGCAAAATGACATGTACGGGTGGATTTTGATATGTCCGCTTCAAAGACCACCACATGGTCATTTTCCTGGCCCAGATTTTTAAGGACTTCCCCATAGGCGTCTCGCGTTGGTACTGCTTCAGTCATAGGTTTGCTCCTCAAGCTCGCGCAGGGCTTCTGCCAGCTGGTTATCATTTGGTGCCCTGCCATGCCAATCACATTCATTCTCCATAAAGGAGACACCTTTGCCTTTCACGGTGTGGGCAAGAATAACCTGCGGCCTGGCGCTCAAAATACGGGCTTTCTCAACCGCCGGGAGAATCTCACGAAAATCATGGCCGTTTATACACTGCGTATCCCACCCGAATGCCTGCCATTTGCCTTCCAGCGGCTCAAGCGGCATTATTTCTTCACAGGTACCATCCAGTTGAAGGTTGTTGTAGTCAACAATTACCAGCAGGTTTCCCAACTGGAATTTTGCTGCAGCCATCGCTGCTTCCCAGATCAAACCTTCATTCAATTCACCATCACCCAACAGCACCGTGACTTTTGCCTGGCTCTCTGCAAGGCGCAGCCCCAGTGCCATCCCTATTCCAAGGGAAACCCCATGTCCGAGTGATCCGGTTGTCATATCCACCCCGGGCGGTTTTCCCATGATGGGATGCCCCTGCAGCCGCCCATTTATCTGGCGTAAAGTTTTCAGTTCTTCACGAGGAAAATACCCTCGCTCGGCCAACGCCGCGTACAACACGGGGCAGGCATGGCCCTTCGAGAGTAAAAAGCGATCCCGGTCTGGCCATCCCGGGCGCTCTGGATCAATGTTTAGGATATGGAAATACAGGGCAGTGACAAGGTCTGCAGCAGAGAGAGACCCTCCCGGATGTCCGGATTGAGCAGCATGGATCATGGTCAGGATGTCCTGACGCACAACAACTGCAGTCTGCTGCAGGTTCATGATTATCTGATCATCAGCTTTCGACTGATTTTTTTGATCTGCTCTTGTACGTTTCCCTTGCATAGGTTTTATTTCTCTCTATTAACCCGCGGCCCGTTTTATCCAACCGCGCAAACATATAAGGTGTTCTGACACACATTTTTCAACACTATGTTGTCGATAGTTCCAAGTACAGAACGTTCAGGCTTCGCCGCGGGCAGCCTTCTCTTTCAGATCTGGATGTTTATCAAAAACCCACCCGGCGGGCGATTGGATCCACAGCACCTCCAGTGGGGTGGCGTGCGGGTTTTCCAGATTGTGATAGGTGCCAGGAGGAATAAAGATTGCATCCTTGGGCGCAATTTCCCATGGTTCGCGCTTCTCTCCTATATACACAATTCCACGGCCATTCAGGCAGAAGAAGATTTCTTCCTGTTCATCATGAGCGTGGCCGGGTTCACAAATACCACCAGGATCCACTGAAACCATCCCAAAAGTCAGATGCTGCGATTCGACTGTTGTCGGATCTATCAGCTTGAAATTAGTGCGTTCATTCAATCGGATTGGCTCTACATCGTACGGACTGACTTTCACCGGTTTTCTCGCCATTTACAGCTCCTTGGTTTTTCTTTTTCTGCAGGAAACTTCGTCCCTTCACAATCTCACCTGATCACACCATCCGGATAGCGCGTATACATCTCCGGGTCATGGCCAGGCAGCAGGATATCTCCCATTGTGGGCAGCCGCTTGATGAATGCCATCACCTCGTACAGATCCACATAAAGACCAATCGGGAGCTGTTCTTCGATATTCTTATAAATGAAACAGTTATCACCACACAGGCAAACGGTTCCAGTATTCGTTTCTACCTGAACAACCATACATCCCGGCGCATGACCACCGACATAATGCACCATAATACCCGGCAGCACTTCATAAAAATCCGTATCAATTACCCGCAACTGATCGTACACTCGATTCAGTTTGCGGGAAGAAAATTCTCCATATCCGATAGCCCAGGACGGCAAGTCCATCACCCATTCCAGTTCCTTACGGTGAATGTAGATCACAGCCCTCGGAAAGGCATCCACAAAACCGACGTGATCGAAATGTGCATGGGTAAGGATAAGATGAGAAACATCTGATGGCTGAATACCCACCTGCGATAGGGCACCGATAGGATCCTCAGCTTCCTCCCGCATGACCTCACCGGCAATCCCCAATACTTCTGCATCCTTGAGATCGAAGCTGCTGTCAATCAGCACCACACCATCATCAGTACGCATGTAAAAGAGAGGTACTACGCCCTGATGGACGACCGATGGATCGCCTCCCATGTAGAGGTAATCTTCACGGGATGGGACACTCCCGGTTTTCACAAAGCGCAGTTCCGTTTTTTTATTAATAGCCATCATGCCTTCCTCCAGCATCTCAGGTACTCTTTCCGAAGCGATCTATACTCACTGCCAGCAGTAACGTCATCCCCTTGATCACCATCTGATAGTAATCATGTACATTCAACAGAATTAAACCATTGCTTATTATTCCGATAATAAGGACACCCAGAAACACATTCTGGATCTTGCCCTCACCACCAGCGATACTCACGCCCCCCAGAACCACTGCCGTGATCACGTCCATCTCAAATCCATTTCCTGCAGTAGGTTGAGCGCTGTTAATTCGACCCATCAGGATCATAGCCGCCAGGCCAACAGTCAAACCACTCAGGGCATATGCGATCAACCGGGTTCGGTTGATATCTACACCGCTTAATCGTGTTGCCTCTTCATTTCCACCGGTTGCATAGAAATAGCGCCCCAACGGAGTATAGTTCAACACAACATAACCGATCAGGAAAAGTGCCAGCATTATGATCACAGGCACCGGGATTGGACCTACATACCCTGCTCCCAGGAACTTGAAGGAAGGCGGGAAACTATAGATCGGAATCCCCCCGGTGATCACATAACCAATACCCCGGAGTGCTGTCATCATCGCCAGGGTGACAATAAGCGGTGGCACCCTGACATGAATCACCAGCAGAGCATTTATTAATCCAACCATCAGCGCAACAAGCAGTCCAGCTGTAATAGCTATTGGCACCGGCAGGTCAAACTGATTCATGAACAACGCCGTTACAATACCTGAAAGAGCGAGATTGGAACCAACCGACAGGTCAATCCCTCCCGCAACCATCAGGAAAGTAGTCCCGACTGCTGCTGTCCCCAGAATCGAAACCTGTCGTGCGACATTGATTAAATTGGATGGTCGCAGGAAAATCGGTGTCGTAAGAGCGAAAATCAAACTTATACACAGCAATGCAAGCAAAAGACCCCAACCCTGCATCACTGAACGAAGCTTTAAACGAAATCTTCTCTGCTTTTTATACTGGTCCATATCACGCACCTTATCTCCTGACAAATCCTGCCTCCTTATTCACCACCACAGGCAAGCTGCAAAAGAGTTTCTTGGGTTGCCTTTTCCTTCTCCAGTACTGCCATTAACCTGCCCTCAAACATGACCCCGATACGGTCCGACATACCGATAACCTCAGGAAGCTCATCAGAAATGATCAGCAGTGCATGCCCTGCAGCTGCCAGTCTTTGCATCAACTGGTAAATTTCTGTCTTGGCCCGGACATCAATTCCTCGTGTAGGTTGGTCAAGAATCAACAGGGATGATTGTGTTGCCAGCCATTTGGCCAGAACTACCTTCTGCTGGTTGCCGCCACTCAGATAGCGCACCTCCTGAGACGGTCCAGCTGTTACAATGCGCAAATCTTCAATTTGACGTTGTGATTCGGCAATTTCAGAACGCTGGTTCAGTAATCCGGATTTTGTGAACGATCGGATGGAAGGCAGGGTAATATTTTTCTGCAGAGACATACCCAGTAGCAGCCCCTGCTTCTTTCGGTCTTCTGGTATCAAACCAATACCCTGTGCGACTGCATCAGCCGGTCGATGAAGATGGAGACGAGAACCACGTAACCAAATCTCTCCTTCGGGATAGGTATCCGCACCAAAAATAGCCCTTGCAATCTCTGTTCTCCCCGAGCCCACAAGCCCGAAGAGGCCAAAGATTTCTCCTTCCCGTATTGAGAAGCTTATCGGATCACCCTCATTCTTGAGTTTCAACCCCTGCACTTGCAGCAGTTCCTTGCCCGACGTATTGACCGCCTTCGGGTACTGTTCTTCGAATTTATCTCCAACCATCCTTTCAATCAGGTTGTTTCGCTCCGTTTCCGAGCAGGTTAATGTTCCGTTATAGATACCATCGCGTAGAATGGACACACAATCACAGATCTCAAATATTTCCTCCAGGCGATGAGAGACATACACTATCGACAGACCGCGATCACGCAGCATGCGAATCCTGTCGAAAAGGTGATCGATTTCCTCCACAGTAAGCGCTGCTGTAGCTTCATCCACAATCAGGATGCGGGCCTCTTGGAGCAGTGCAGCAGCCACTGCAACCATTTGCTGATAAGAAACAGACAGATCCGCAACTTTATCCTCAGGCGAAATTGGCATCCCCAGTTCATCAAGAATCTGCTGAGTGCGATTCCTCATTGCTTGCTCGGACAACAAACCACACCGCATCCGGATCTCGTGTCCTAAGAAAACATTCTGCGCTACGTTAAGCTGCGGAACCAGGTTCAGGTCCTGATGAATTACCTGAATCCCCTCTTGCTTTGCTTTAGCAGGTGTAAGCGGAAGAATCGAACGGCCATCCAGGAAAACTGAACCGTTATCAGGTTGAATTGCCCCGGCCAGAATTTTAATCAGAGTTGATTTTCCTGCTCCATTTGCACCAATCAAACCGTGCACCTCGCCACTGTTGAACGAGATGCTGACCTGATCCAACGCGCGGACCCCGGGGTATTCTTTAAGCAGATTCTCTGTTGATAACGCCCATGATTCCGTCACCAGTCAATCATCCTCCACATTTCCCTTGATCCGATCCTGGTGTCAAAAAAGCTGATCGAATATTCTTGAATATCTGGTGGAGAGGAAATACTATTCCCTCTCCACGTTTCATGCATAAGTAGATTATTCTTCTGTGTAGAACTGGTCGAGATTCATCTCTGTGACTGCTACCGGGACGATTTCCATGCTGGAGGGTACGAACTCATTCATCACCATGCGAATGGCCATTTCCATCTCCAGGCGTCCGTGATTGTAAGGATCAATCGATGCCGTGCCGCGATATACGGTACCCTCAGCGATTTTGCTCAGTGCTTCCTGCGATGCGTTGACCCCGAAAATTCCGAAATCATCGCTTGCAAGCCCGGCCGATTCCACAGCAGCCAGTGCTCCAAGACAACCTTCATCGTTGTAGCATACAAAGACTTTTACATCCGGGTTGGCTTGCAGAATCGTCTCAGCAGCGTTCAGACCAAGTTCTGCTGTATCCGCAGCCGCCTCTGCCACAATCTCAGCACCAGGTGAGAATGTAGACAGTGCATCCCGCATCCCTTCAGTCCGATCAATATCGAATTCGGTCTTATCCCAGATCAACAGGGCTACATCCGCACTACCACCAAGTTCATTATTGATCCACTCCGCTGCCATTTCTCCTGCTGTGAACCCCATGCCATATGTACTTATCCCCGAATGCAAATCCTGTGAATTCAATAGGTTGTAATGGGCGATTACCTTTATCCCTTCGCGCCGAGCAGCCAGAATTACTTCATCTAACGTTGGAGGATCAATCGCAGTAATAATGAAAGCATCAATACCCATTTGTGTCCAATTTTCAATTGCAGCGACCTGTGCCGTCACATCCTCTTTGGGATCAACCTCCAACACTTGAACATTGACTCCCGGATATTCAGCGGCCATATCCTTGTATCCTCGACTGAGTTCAACAAAATACGGTTGTACCAGCCCCATGGTCATAATGCCTATCTGCATTTCCTGCTGCTCAGCAGATTCCCCAACCTCTGCCGGCACCTCTGCATCCGCCGGAGCAGCTGTTGAACAGGATGTCAGCAGCAGTAGAACCGACAGCAAGATCAGCGTAAATCTCTTCCAATGAGTATACATTTGTTTCCTCCAGTTGATTTTTCTTTGAATATGAATGGACTGCCCATTCGTATTTTCTGAAAACGAAGAACAGCCAATTACTGCAGATCCTGTATATTCGATTCCATTAATTTTACTTTGTGCCATAGACATCCCTTCACTTGATAGTTATGCATTCCGCTAAGATTGTGAACAACCCCGATCTAAACTGTTTTCTACTAATCAATGGGAAACTGCCGTGAATCATCCAGCTACAGCAACACTGCCGTAACACTTATGTTTATTTATCAACAATCTTCTCTTTGCTGCATGGATAAGGAGTAACCTTTTAAACTCCATTTAATTTATTCCTCAATGCCCCCTCTTCTACTCTCCAGATTATATAGCAGGTTCACTTGAATGTCAACATGGTTTAATTCATTTCAATCATGTTTAATAATACGTCCGTGATAATGCCTAATTTTACCCATTCACTCACTAAAACTGATAGAAATCAGTCTTGACCGATCGGAAAAGGTTTGTCATAATTAAATCAGGTTGAATTAGTTTGAGAGTACAGCCCAAGGAAGGAGTCGCACAATGGCAAACCCGGGGTACAAAATGCGCAAAGCCCGAAAAGCAAAAGATATGACTCTATCTGATCTCGCAAATAAAACTGACCTGACCAGTAGCCTACTGAGTCAGGTCGAACGAGGCCTGGCAGATCCTTCACTCAGTTCCTTGCGCAAAATCGCCACAGCTCTGGATGTACCGCTGGCGTACTTTTTTATCGAAGGAAAAGATACTGAAGAGATAATGCATGAAGCGGATCGGAGCACTCTGGTTTCCAAGCAGCGAAGTGTATCCTATGAATTTCTGTCCAATAATAAAAGCAGCCAGCTGGAATTCCTGCACCTTCGCATCCAGCCCGGCGGATATTCTGCTTCGGAGTTTGACACCCATACCGGCGAAGAATGCATTTATGTCCAGAAGGGAACGCTGACATTATCCATCAATGATCTGGAATACCAGCTTAAACCCGGTGATAGTATTCATTTTAAAAGCGAAACCCCCCATCGATGGGTCAATACCGGACAGGATGATGCGGTTGTGTTCAGCGTGGTAACACCAGCTAAATCATGGTCTTAGACCCCGGACCACTTTGTTTTCTGCCTGAAACCGGTTCGCCAGCCTTTTCAACTTCAATTTCTTTTATTATTTTTTATTTTGCTGAACACCAGGCTTTTGCTTCTAAAGAACATTTCCCTGCCTGAAACGGGGGATGTTGAAACCTTACCGAAAAGTACACGCAGCCTGTTTTACCATGCAATGCATCAGCAATCCTTGTAGAAAAAAATAATAAATAAACCAGCCGGAGCCGTGTCTAAAAACACAGCCCCGGCATTGGATAACAACCGCTTCTGAAAAGCAGTATCAGTTACTGCTGAGGAAGACCTTCTGAATAATGATCATCCAGAGAGTCATCGTTCTCGGTGTCAACAGCACTTGTAATAACAAACCGGTCTATCTGCTGCTGGAGCGATTTCGCCATATCCGCCAGGCTGGCCGCTGCTGCGGTAACCTCCTCTACCTGAGCGCTCATCTCTTCAGTTGAAGCACTCACTTCTTCAGTTGCAGCAGAATTCTCTTCACTAACACCCGCTATCGATTCCATCGCTATCCCTACCTCACTGGAGACAGCGGTCATTTGATCCGATGCGATTGTATTATCTTCCACAACTTCCGAGACTTCTCTCATAGAATGCGTAAGTTGATCTGCGTCTGCGGAGATTAGCTGAGCGGACTCAGCAATCTCTCCCACCTGTTTGTTCACCTTATCAACAACTTCCTGAATCTTCCGCAGCGCTTCACCGGCATCAGTAGCTGTTTGGACACCACGAGATACTTCCTCCGTGCTTTCATCTGCAGCCCTGACAACATCACTCACTACCTCCTGAATGCCCTGAATAAGCAGAGCGATCTCCTGAGTAGCCTGTGCGGATTTTTCTGCCAGCTGCCTCACCTGATCAGCCACGACGGTAAACCCCTTGCCGTGTTCCCCCGCACGTGCTGCTTCAATAGCAGCATTTAATGCCAGGAGGTTAGTTTGAGAGGCAATATCATCGATGGTCTTAACTATGGCTCCGATCTCGTCCGATCGCGCTCCCACCACCTCTACTCTGCTGACAAGCTCTTCCATTCGTCTCTGAATGGATTGAACAACTTCCAGGTTCTGCCCGACAGTATCAGCCCCTTCCTTTGCAGACGTTGAAGCTTCTTCCGATCCCTCTACACCAGAACGGGCATTCTCAGCAACCCTATAGATGCTTTCTGTAATGCTGGAGGCATATTCAACTGCGGTGGTGACAGCATTGGATTGTCGTTCCGTACCTTCAGTAACCTTACTGACAAACTTCGCGAGCTCAGCCATTGAAATCCCGGTCTGGTTTACGCTTGAAGTTTGTTCTCCTATCCCGACTGCCACCTGCTGAATAGTCTGTGTAATCTGATCCGTAGCATGTTGTGCCTGCTCTGCAGTCAAAGAGAGCTGTGCTGCTGCACCACCCACCTGCCTGGTTGAAAGAGAGACCTGGCTGATGAGATTCCGCAGATTGTCCGACATCCGGCGGTAAGATACACCAAGCGCGTCTGCCTCTGAGAAGGGATTAATCTTGCGGCTGAAGTCGCCTTCCGCAAGTTGGTTCGTCACTTCTGCCATCTCCTTGAAGTATCCAATCATGTTCTGGAAGGCCTTTGCAAGAGCTCCAACCTCATCGTCTCTTTCCATTTCAAGGTCCTGGTTTATCTCACCAACAGCGATTCTATCTGCCACATCCACCAGGATGTCGAGAGGATGTACAAGAATACGGTTAATAATGAGATACACCAGTCCGATCATGATCACAAACAGGAATACCATCATAATCCCCATTGCTGCGAGTAAATCTTTTGAGCCCTGTTTCACTTCGCCGGCCGATACCGAAAAAACCATGTACCAGTTATTTTCGATATTCTCTGTTGGCAAGGTGATCTTCTTTCCTACAAAAAATCGTTCTTCACCATCTGCATTCTCTGCGAAGAATGTTTCTTCTCCTGCAATGATCCTTGAGGTGATCGGACTGAAAAGCGAAACACTCTCTTCATTCAGAATATTATCCGTGTTCGGATGAGCAATCAGCATTCCCCGATCATCAAAAAATAGCAGGTATCCGGTTTCACCAACCACCTGGTTTTGTACAAAAATTTCAGTAAAATAATCCATCTGCGGAGCAACGATAGCAGCACCAACTACCTCCTCACCAGAACGAACCGGTTCGGCAATCACAAAAATCGGATTTCCCCGCAGGATGCTGGGGTACACAACACTGATAAAATCTTCGATTCCGGCAAAAGAGGCTGCGATATAAGTCTTATCACTACCCTTTCCCAACGTTTTCCCATCAACCGTGTCCACAAAAAATGACCCGCTGGTAATATCAACTACTTCGCCGTTTATCTGTATCTGAAACGCTTCATTCTCCTTGAACTTTGCTGCCAGAGGAAAATTCTCATGATAGCCATAGGCACTGTAGAAGCTTTCCACAAACTCAGATGCTTTTGTCCGCTTCTCTTCATCCTGAGGATCCATACATGCTTCAACAACATCCTTATTTCCGGCAATCATGCGTGTTAAACTGAATTGATCGGATATCCAAGTTTCAAGAGCATTATCGACTTCATCAAGAATGGACATTCCGAGGTTTGTAGCATTTTCAATCTCCTGCTGACGCATTTCACGGAAAACGACGTATACCGCAGCACCGGCAACAACCGATATGATTAACAGAATATTCAGAATAATTCGTAACGCTATCTTCTTTCCAAAAACGGTAAATAATCTTTTCATATTTAAGTTTTAATTCCCTTCTATTCTCTGACAGAGCACCTGTCATGTCCTGGCAGGAGATACTGAACCCTCCCTTACTCCAGGTTAATCTTCGGATCTCTCGTTTATGCCTGAGCTTCCTCTACGCCACATAAAAAGTGCGGATGCGTCATAATTATTGACAATCCAGAGACCTACATAGTGTAAGGTGACCCTTCGTGAATATATATAAAAGGAAAATTAAATCAGGATAAAAACAGAAGAAAACGGTTTACACACTTCCTTAATACAATTCTTCACCTGCATGGGTTACTTTCCCCCATGTTTTTCTTGTTTGAACAGAGATCTTGAGGTGTGTCTGTCTGCAATCCAGATGTGTATCAAATCCTGAATCAGAATCAGCCATTGGATAGAATTTTGGATGTTTTTTTACCTTCAGCCAGCCTGTTAGTTCTCTGTACAGGAAACAACTATTTATGAACGATTAGACATGTCCTTCCACTATATGGCAATTATCCTATAATCCCGCTATCTACTTTGCTTGTTTACTTATGCATGCGGCATATCCGACTATAAGAGTATTTCGAAGTATTCTGCCTGCCTCTTTCCTTAATTATTCTGATTGTTTATTCTTGTATATTATCATTTGTTATCGTATTATTTCATTAATCAGGCTTTTTCTATAGCATTTATGAACCAAGGAACGGAAAGGATCAGTCAGAAATGACCAGAATAGAAGATTATGAGCGGGGAAACCGCGCCCTCCCACAGACACATCTCACCTGGCCGCTCTACGGCGCAGGGCTGGATAAACTCGGACAGAACGGCAAACCTGTCGAACGCCCACTCCCCGCTATCACAGACGATGAAATGTTAATGCGTATTGACGCCTGCAGCCTGTGTTATACAGACCTCAAACAGATCCGGCTCGGCAGCAGCCACCCCCGTCTTCTCGGTCGCGATCTGGCAGCCGATCCGGTTGTTCCCGGACATGAAGTAAGCCTGACGGTAGTCACCGTTGGGAAAAATCTGACAGGTGAATATCATGTCGGGGACCGATTTACCCTCCAGCCGGATCTCTGGCTGAACGGGAAAAGTATCCCTTTCTGTTTTAGTCTGGATGGAGGCTACCGGCAGTACACCAGGGTCGGACATGAGATT
Organism: Anaerolineales bacterium; assembly: GCA_016927115.1. Lineage (GTDB taxonomy): Bacteria > Chloroflexota > Anaerolineae > Anaerolineales > E44-bin32 > JAFGNH01. The sequence goes on from JAFGNH010000044.1 coordinate 43,660, forward strand.
CTAAATGCTGATGCCGGCA
>JAFGNH010000045.1 GCA_016927115.1 Anaerolineales bacterium
CGCTCCCGTTTGAATCAATACAGATATCCGGCTGCGCCGTTTCACCGCCGCCCAACCCCCCAGCAGCAGTCCGCTCGTCACTCCCAGTACCAGCCCCAGCACCAGCAGTCCCAGGGAACGACCCAGCACCAGCCACATCTCCTTTATCAGCTCGCTGCCGGGCGCCAGCGCAGATGGCAGCCCCTGCAGCGTGGTTTTCACCATCGGCAGGGCTTGCCTGAACCCTTCCAATCCGCCGTAGACACCCATGGTCATCGCCAGCGTGACAAACAGCGTCAGTGCCAGCAGGAGGATAATTGTGCTGAGCAGCTTGCCGCCAATCTTACTGAGAAGCTCTGCCAGGTTCTTCTCCGGAATGCCGGCTTTTTTGTGTTTAACTGCTGATATATTTTCCATAATGCTCACTCCAATTCTGACCGGGAGAAATAAAATGCTTTATGCGAATCTCCTCACACAGCCATCCATTATCCGCCAGGCTTACTGAGAACTCAAGACCATAAGAAAATGCGCCAGTGTTTCACCTGCCTCTTCGATCTGGTCCAGATCCAGATGATAACGAGTATCCTCCGGAGTGCCAGACAACTCATCGCCGGGACGGGTAATCACGAGGCCGCTGAAGTTCTGCCGGGAGGGAATGCTATATCCCCACCATGCGGATCTTTCAAAAAAGAAATCATAATCGTCAAAAGATTGAGTACGAGCCCCCATAGTGTGGGCACTCTGATCGAACATTCGCTCCAGATAACTTGCGGTTCCCAGCCTTGCCAGGGCTTCATCCCCGGCACCAACCCCTTCCACCATCACCACCGTCCAGGTCTGTTCCAGATCGCCCAGCGGTGGATCTTCAATAAAATAGCGGCCGCCTGATTGATCGAAAGCAGCAAATACTACAGTACGCAGCGGTTGGTACCCTTCCTCCCGCCACAGGCGGATCACTTCAAGCATCACAGCTGCAGCACTGGCATGCTCATCTGCACCAGGGTAGATACGGCCATTAAGCGGGACCAATCCTGTATATGGAACCGCTACCAGGATTCGCTGAGTCTGAATACGGATATCTGTTCCCGGCATATATCCGATTACATTAACAGCCGGTATCGCCGTATATGTCATCCCGTACTGCACCTCAGCACTGAGATTCAGCAAATTGTTGATCTGCTTTCCTTCAATAAACACCTGCTTCTGAAGATCAGCCAGGTCCAGCCCTGCAGCTTCCAGAATTTCACCAGCACTGCTTTCAGTAATCTGGAAAACAGGTACCGAATTGAGAAACGAGGCCGGGGCATAGTAAGCTTCAGGGTGTTGAAGGTCCTTAAAAGCATCATCGGGAACGATCAGAATAGCCGCTTCAAAATCGTCCCGCTCGACCACCAGATAGAGGCCCTCCTGTATCATTGAGCCCGGTATAGCCGCAGTGCTGCCCACCAGGCGCAGCTGTCCGAGCTCGTGTGCTGGTTCCGTGCTTACCGGATAGAAAGGATGGTAGCCGAATGTATCATTAAAGGTAAATACTATATCCGACCCATCCAGAATTTGCAGCTCCGAATCAGCCGTAATCGTACCGACGAGTGTCGAATAAACCTGGTAGTAAGAACCAGTCCGCAGCGGAGTCAGTTCTGCTTCCTCATACACACTGGCAATCCTGCTCGCAGCAATACTCCTGCCTTCAGATCCAGGATAGCGCCCTTCCAATGCCGGGTTAGCCAGGAAAGCTGTATCGCGCCAGGCGCGCAGTACATCGAAGCCGGATGAATATTCGTCATATTTACTTTCCGGACTCAGCTGAGAGATCAGGAATTGAATTCCAAGCAGGGCTGCAGCCATGGCAGCCAGAAAGCGCAGTATAGAAATTCCACTGGGGTAAAATCTCCCCCTGTTTACAAATCGCTGCAAGCCAAATCCAAAAATATTAAACCCAAAAATAGAGACAGCAAAAAGCAGTGCAGGCAGCCCGGGCAGCCAGGGGTAAGTGCGGAAATAACGCCAGGTTGAACCAAGCATTGCTCCCCACTCCGGTATACGCGCAAAGGCTGCGTCAGCTACACCTCCGTCGCCAGCTATCAAACCGCCCCCGTCTAAAAAGATCTGGACAAAACCAAGCTCCCCCAACAACAGCATGGATTGACCAGCCTCCAGCGCAGCCATGGAAAGCAGCACACCCAGCAGATTGGGGAGCACATGTCTGGACAGTATCTCAAGCGGCTCCACGCCGATAGCGTATGCACCTTCAACATAGTCCTTCTGACGGATCGAAAGCACATGGGAGCGAATAATTTGGGCTACTTCTCCCCAACCGGTAAACGCCAGCGCGAAAATAAACGCCATGGGGCCTGAGCGAATACCGAAGGCCAGAATCAGTATAACAGCCAGAATCAACGCAGGTACAGCTGCGAAAAGCTGTATCAATGCCTGTACTGCTCCGTCGAACCAGCTGTCCGCCCACCAACCCGCCAGAACACCGGCAAGGAACCCCACCATGATCCGCAGGACAGTCGCTGATAGCGCGATGGTAACGGTTGTCCTGGCTCCATAGAGAACCAGGCTCAACAGGTCAACGCCATTTACATCTGTACCCAGGATGTAAGTATCACCCGGTTCGAAAGGTGCTCTCTGCGGTTCACCTTCGATTATTTGAATACGATCATGGAAAAATGGGTTGCGCGGGGCAATTTCCGGACCCAAAACCGCCAGGCCCAGCAGGACGGCTACGATCAGTACACCTGCCAGAAACGGCACATCTCTCGATGCATACATGAGTCTCTGCCAGAGTGTTTTGTCCTGCATCGCTGATTTAACTCTCCTGAATAGCTGGATCGAAGTATCTGTCGGGTGAGCCGAACAACGGTCTTATTCAGTTTGTTCCCTCACCACACTTATCAGGTGAATTGCTTACCACTCCACATAAAACTGCAGTCTGATGAACCAGGATATCGGGATCTGTCAGGGAGCACTGAGCAGCATCAGGAAGTAGGCAATCGCAGCGCCATTTTCCTTCAGCATCTGCATATCCACATGCTCCAGTGTATCGTCTGGAGTCCCAGAGAGTTCATCACCCGGATTGGTAATATAAATACCATCATAAGAACCCTGTACCTGGACAGTATAGGCCAGGTAGGGTGATTGTGTGAAGAAGAAAGAATAATCCTCAAAAGTGGAGGGGCGCACATGCATCTTGCGCACAGCCTGATCGAAGATTTTTTCCAGCCCTCCACCGGCATCAATTCTTGCCAGAGCCTGCTCACCGGCACCAAGCCCATCGAGTATAACGACAGTCCAGGAATCGTTCTCGCCAGTACCAATAATCGGGTTCTGAGCAAAATAATCCGCACCGTTTTCATCCACAGCAGCAAAAACAACCGTGCGTTTGGGAACAAACTCCTTCTCTGCCCATAAACGCATGATTTCCAGCATTACGGCAACACCACTGGCATTCTCATCAGCACCCGGATACGTTTCACCCTGCCAGGGTTCCACACCGGAATAGCGCGCTACTACCAGGATCCGCTGCGTCTGAATCCGGATATCCGAACCGGGAATATAACCAAGGATATTTACCTTCTGGGCATTATGGTATTCCAGGCCATGGTGCAGCCGTACCTGCAAACCTGTTGAAAATGAAACAGCGGAATCCTCCTCATACACCTGGTGGAGGATCTCTTCAAAGTCATATCCAACCTGGGCAAGCAGATCCGCTGCCGTTGTATAGCTGATCAGATAGTTGGGATAATCTTCAAGAAATGTATGCGGTGCACTGAAAGCCGGTGCGTGTGTCATATCATCCGGTACATATTGATCCGGCACAGCTGTAAGCAGTGCGAAATCTTCTTCACTCTCCACGTAAAAGAAAATACCTGCCGGGTTCCAGATGGACGCATTTCCGGGTGGATTCCCATCCAGCATCAACTCACCATCCACAACACCCGGTGGAAGGCTGTGCGGATTCCATATATGATATGCAATCCCCTCAGAAAGGGATAATGTTACCCTGTCACCTTCCATAATTTCCAGCAGTGGTTGTTCAGTCAGCAGACCATGCAGTGTATTGAATGGTTGAAAGTAGCTTCCAGTGGGAAGCGGAGTAAGCCCTGCAGCTGTAAACTGCTGCGCTATATAGCTTGCTGCGATTTTTCCCCCATCGGATCCGGTGTAGCGACCCTCAAGCTCGCTGCGGGTAAGAAAGGTCAGATCCTGATAAACACGGCTGGCGTCAAATTGTTCTGCAACTTCGCGATATTCCACTTCGGGGCCGGTGTTGGACAGAACATAACGGGATCCGACAAGAACAGCAAGCACAATCAGTGAAAAGCGAAAAACAGATAATCCACTCGGATAGAATCTGCCTTTATCAATAAAACGCTGGAGGCCATATCCGAAAAGGTTGAAACCAAGAATTGCGATAAAAAATGCAGCAGCTGGCGCTCCGGGAAGCCAAGGAAGTGATTTAAAATAACGCCAGGTGGTGCCGAGCATGGCACCCCACTCTGGAATCTCCGAGATAGCCCGAACACCGGTACCTGCATCCCCTGCAATAATCCCGCCGCCGCCCAGAAAAACTTCCATTAATCCAAGTTCACCCAGCAGCAGCAGCGCGCTGCCCATTTCCAGCGCCGCGAGTGTAACGATAGTAGCAGTCAGATTAGGCAGCACATGCCGGCTTAAAGTTCCGATGGAATTCAGGCCGACTGCGCGCGCCGATTCAATGAAATCCTTTTTCCGTATAGACAACACATGGCTGCGAAAGATCTGGGCTACCTCACCCCACCCGGTTACAGACAGCGCTACAACAAAGGCAATCTGCCCGGAGCGGATACCCACCGCATACACAACCACCATTGCCAGGATAAGGCTCGGAATAGCTGCAAAAAAATCGATCACCGCAGTAATGATCCGGTCCGCCAGACTGCCGGGCCACCATCCAGCGACTGATCCAAGTATGATGCCCATTAAGATGCGGATGAGTGTTGCGATGAACGCCATTATCAACGTGGTGCGAGCGCCGTACAGCAGCAGTGAAAGTTCATCAGCCCCCTGCGGATCAGTTCCCAACGGAAAACCGGGCATGGGATCGATCGGAGCTTTGAGGTATTCGCCATCCACCACTTGAATCCGCTCACGGAAGAAAGGATTCTTGGGTGCCAGCTCAGGGCCGAGCACAGCCAGCAGAAGCAGCAAAGCTACAATCAGTCCACCAATAATAAACGAGGGGTCCTGGGCGGCTTCTGCCATCCGTTTCAACAGAGACTTTTCGCTCATTCGAATACCCCTTCTTCCTGACCTCTCAGCCGTGGATCCACCAGCGGATACGACATCTCAAGCGCCAGGTTCACCACCACAAACAACACCGCCAGCGGCAGTACCATCACCACCACCCGCTCCACTTCCCCGGCCTGCGCCGCTTCCAGCAGCGTCAGCCCTATCCCCGGCCACGAAAAGATATACTCCACCACCGGCAGCAGTGCCAGGCTGAACCGGAACGACACCCCCGCTGTCGTCAGCAGCGGGATCCCTGCATTCCGCAGCACATGCCGCCAGAACACACCGCCAGGTTTTACCCCCTTACTGTGCGCCGTCCGTACATAATCCGAATCAAAGATCTCCACCAGTGCCGCATAGGTCAATCGCGTCATGTTCGCCAGAGGCCTCGTCGATAGCACCAGCATCGGCAGAATCACGTGCAGGTCCCAACCAAAGCCAAACACCGGTAGTATGCGCACATCCGTCCGCTGGTACACCCACACCACCAGCCAGATCAGCAGCATGGCTGCAAAGTAGCTCGGTGTCGAAATCCCCAG
>JAFGNH010000046.1 GCA_016927115.1 Anaerolineales bacterium
GAACAATCCGCAATCTAATCACTATGGCTTACCTGGTTGCTGGAAAGCTTGATTTTGCTTTACCCACATAAAACAGCGAGGAACCTAAAAAAAAACGCAACGACGAAGAAAACGCCAGGTAGAAAGAACGAATATTTACTATTGAGATGGTCACGTCAGCCTGAAGCGAGCGGGGTTGCCGGTGGTACGTATGGGTTTGTAATGTGCAGCATATGGCGATTGTTACTTTGTGTCATAACGCCTATGAAACCCGCTCCCTGCGCGTCCTGGTTGGTGAATAACATTCACACAATCGCGACAGGAAACTGCCGCTTCTCTGAGGACCAGCACCATCCTTCAGTACTAATGCCCACACAGCAGACTGATCCGGGCAAATCATAAGGCTATTTGCAGGTGTATCTTCGCGTCTTTGCACCTTTGCGTTTTATTCCTCAAAACCGCAAAGTCTTCAGGGATACTTCTTTTCGAAATCAGTCCGTCGTGGGTATATAAATATCAAACGGCAGCCCGGTCCCGTATGAAATTGCTACATTGTATTGACCTTCAGAGACAGGGAACTTATTACTGGTAACTTCACCGGTATCCGGATCAACAAGCTGGAGAACGTAATCGACACCACCCAGTTGTAACTCGACGATGTCAGCCGCTGGAATTTCGAATATTTTCCATACCTCCGGATCCTCAACAATCGTGATCTTTACATATTGCGGTTCGGTAAGTGTATTTTGTATCTTGAGATAGCACACCCCGCCATTCTCCCCCGGGGTTTGTGAATAAACATCGAATTTGGCCTCAACCAGGCCGTCCTGAGCATTCTGTGCCCGATTTAACAAATACCCCATACAACCTGAAAGGGTCAGTACAACCGCCAGCGTAAAAACAAGTAACAAAGCCTTTTTCATTTGTCCACCTTCTCCCTTATCCATTGCCCCTTTTTTTAACAAAGTATTACTAATTCCATTCGGATAAGTATGCCCTGAAATCGTACTGGTGAAAAGTAAAGCCGCAGGCTGAAATCGTGTGTTATGAGGTCATTAATGGGCAGGTTGCAAGCCTGACCCTGTACCAGTAAAAATCATTAGCGAGGATGTTATCTTTTTTGTTACTTTGCGTCTTTGCGATAATAAACCAGCTCAAAAGCACAGCGGCGGAGAACCCTCGCATTTCTCGGTGCGAGTGAAAAGACCCATACTATTCCGATGCGGTTATTTTGTAAAAAGCTGTTGAAAAAAATGGGACATTATCTCTTTCTCCGGAGCGATCAGTTGGAGAAAAAAATCCAAACCGCCCGGTTCAATCTCCTTCAGCAAGATAAAACGCCGGTCAAAGTATATAAAGCGCTCAATCCGGTGTTTGGAGAAACGATCGCTATTAATCCCAAATCTTTATGTCAACAATCGTTTGCAATGATGGAAATATTATTGTAGATTTAATTCAGTCCAGGTTATTCAGGTACCGGGTTTATTCCGGTCTTCAGGTTTCTTCATCGTTCTTCCAGCCGCTTCGAAAAACCACATAGTTACCCACTTCAGCTTTCACTCTCCTGATTGCCTTCATACTCCACCGAGCATCGACTCCTCTTCTCAATCCAGATTAACCACCGATTCCGGACAAGACAGATAACAGATCGGGCTGGCATCAATCCTGTGTATCAGAAGAGATTTAAATGTGCGGTTCTGCAGGTATTCCAACAGAAACTGCCGGTGTCCTGAAAAACTGGTACTCAATTTGAACATGGATATTTTCGATGTCCATGTATCAACAAAAGAGATACTTGGCCTGAATATCCAGAAATATGGAGACGTGATCAACATCAGTGTGTAAGGAGACGACATGAAAAACAGAAAAATTCTACTCGGTACGGCATTTCTATTTGTGTTCCTGATTCTGAGCGCCTGCACACCTGCAGCAACCATTGAGGAAGCGCCGCCTGCAACCTGTGCCATCGTTTGGACGCCCTACCAGGCGAGCGGGAACAACTACCTGGGCGTAAAGGACGGCGGGGATTGTGTCAATGCATTCGCGTTGATTGTAGACTTTACAGAACCGGTGGAATCCGTATCGCTGTCCTTCTCGGGCGCATCGAAGCCTTACATCATGGAAGTTTATGACGAAAGCGGGACTCTTCTGGACATAAAGCTGCAGGAGGCACAATTCAACAATGGCGACGGGACTCTCTTTGGAATTGGTTACAGCAGCCCCTCAGCCAATATTGATCGCGTGCAGTTCAGCGGCCCCCAGGGCGGCCCCAAGGTAGTCATAGCCGTACGGGAGATCGTTTTCTCCCGAGCGGGTACCGAATCCAGTTACAACTTCGATACTTTCCCGGACGGAACGGTCATTGCCGGTAACACTCAGGACACAGAAGGTGTGGAATGGCAAAGCCTCACCGGGAACGAATTTGCCGATTGGGGCTTTATGGTAAGTACGGATCTCGACGAACGGTAGGGATCCCGGGTATCAGGCCAATCTGCGTTTGATTTTGATGGTCGAAGGGAGGAATTTGGATAAGGCTGCCAGCAGTATATATCCTGTATGCTTTCAGGAAAATCACTTTCGCAATCGTTCTCGGCGATAGCGACGTACCAGGATGCCGGCTCGCTCTTCACAACCAGATGGCACAGGAAAGGGGAGTGCCACCGAATAATCGGATGATTCTGTAGAAACCGTAATGGTGAATAGAATGGTTTTGCGCGATCTGATCTGATCAGTGACCTTTTCCAGTTCCTTCAGGGATGTGTGCCCCAGAGCTTCGTGATAGACACCATCGGATGCAAACCAGACCCGCGGTTCGGCCACGCGCAGGCACTTACGGCGGTAGCGATCAGCATTGTATCTGGCCTCTAAGGGCTGGAAAAGACCAATACCCAGCAGCAGCAGAAACACTGCTGCGGCAGTAATCCACATTATTGATTTTAGCTCTGGTTCATCCATGGCAAACATCCCCACGGCAATTAAAATGATCGCCAGAATTATGCCAAAAATTGAGCTGTATACAGCTCCTGTATAGGCTTTGAGTCCCTCATCCCTGGGGCTGATAAGGTCGCATTCAGCTTCAACAAGTGCCTGCCATTCCGAGGAGCGTAACTGCCAGCACTCCCAGATTTCACCATCAAACATTCGGTTGATTGCGTGTATCTCAGCAATACGATGACCCAAAGCAACAATACCAACAATCCCCCCCGATATGAATCCAATACCACTCGTACCAACACATGGTATGGCCAGCTCAGTCAGGGTAGCGTCAGTGGTAACCAGCACGAGTATAAAAGTGAAGGTTATGATACCAAAGGGGATTATGACAAAGCCACGATTGAGAGTAAAAGTTGCTTCATCGGAGAAGGCAAGTTTCTCAGGTTTGTTCATTTTGAAGTAAACTTCCACTGTTCCAGACAAGCAGGAATTACTGATCAACTTATACACAACTACAATGGCACACCTGCAAAAGAAAATCAACATGATGCGCAAGAGAACGCATTCAGAAGATGATTTTCGTTTTCTCGCGGCCAACGGATGAACTCACCCATCCTCAGCAGCCCTGAGCGCAGCGAATGGGCGTATTGAAGGGTCGTGTTAAGCGGGGGGGGAAGGCAGGCTGCTGTGCACCACTCATTAACAAATTGGAATTCTCAAATCAAAACAACCCCGATCGCTTTCACCTTTCGCAATGCACCCGCTGGTTAATCCAGCCGTCGAGCGAGGGATGATGAGCGACGAAGTCGAGGGCGTTCCAATAATCGGTAACGCCATTCCGTTCACAACCATACTGTGAAGACACCCAATCCGTCATGCGAGGAGCCTCGCTGGTATTATTGATGTCGATGAACTCTCCCACCAGGTCGAGGCCCTCAACCAGATAGTTGATTTGGGCACCGCTGACAAAATTATCTTGCAGAGTGTAGGATGTACCCTCCGCTACGTAAGCCCACTGTTGGCACGGATCGCCTGTGATGCACATCTGCCCCATGGGCTGTTGGGGTTCGGACACACACTCGTTGGGCGTACCCCGCGCAGACGGCCAGGCGCTGCCTGTACAGCCGCTATTCCACATGTGTGTGCCAATATTAGTGCCGGCGTGGATGCCGCCGCAGCTCTCATCGGCTTCGCTGGTGATCACATTACCACTCACCACCCCGCCAGATATATTGCCGATATGCCAGGGATGGATTGCGATGGCTGCGAACATACCGTAGTTGCCCTCAGTAGCACGAATTGTGTTGTTGGAAATGATCGTGTTGACACCACCGAAATGCACGATGCCCACGTCGGAGGCGTTAATGATAGTGTTGCCGGTGATCAAGTGTCCGGGGCCAACGAACGTGATTCCATCCGACCAGTCTCCCACTCCTTCATCAGGATCGGGGGATGAACAACCAGGCTCATGCACATGATCCCCGGCGTTTTCAATAGTTGAGTTCCGAATCGTTCCTGCGGCGCCATCGAAACTTAGCGCTGTCGCGCATTCCACATTCGAGATATATACATCATCCACCACATTTCCAGTGCTCCACCTTCCTGGATTCGCCTGGTAGTCCGAATCAGGATCCTCAAAGTGTACGGCACCGGACATCGCCAATCCGCCCGGACTACACCATGGATCGCCACCCTCAGAGCACTCGGGCAGCCAGGAACCCCAGTTGTCGCCGCGGCCGTCATCGATGTTGTCTGGTCCATAACATACTCGCACGTCCTGTCCACCATCGATATCCAGGTGGCTGATTGTGATGCCGTCGATCGCGCCTGCACTCCCTACCTGCGAACGAGCCCACATCCGCACAACGAAACCCAACAGATCAGCGGTTGCCTGAAGCATTGCGTGCTTTTCGGGGTCGGTAGATGTGAAGGTCAGGTTCTGTTTCACACTGGTGGCAACAAGGAATATGGTCTTATCGATCAGGTAGCCCCTGTAATCGCCGCTGTTACCCGGAGAAGTGAACGTGATCGTGTCCCCCGAGTTTGCCAGGTTAATGCAGTCTTGTATGGCGGCGGAGTCTGGTTCTGAGTCATAAGGATTCGCACCGCAGATATCGACGTTAATGGCGGTCGGTCCAGCTTCTTGCAGAGTGACTGTCACGCGGCGGACATACTCCGCGCCGTCCCCTCCGTCAGCGATGCGAAAGTCGGCGCCGTTGTCCCGGTTGGCGAAGTTAACATTGTTCAATCTGAACACCTTTGTCTTAAATTCCCCGGTGTTGGTCTTGAAAATTGAACCCGTATCGAGGAATTTTCCATCCCCGGAGGAACTACCGGGAATTGCATCGTATTGAATGTTAAAGGTGTCTGTGCCCTGATCGAAATACTCGACCTCGATTTGTACGAACGTTGTCGGTGAGCCGGCATACAGGAATTCGTCATCAACGTTGAACTGCATGTAGGAGTCTTCCACATTATTTCCATCCGGTCCTGATAACACCTGGCCATTACCAGTAATCCGGACCGGGGTTGCCGGGTCGCCGATCGCGGTTGGTTCAGTGTCCACATCACCGCCCGAATCCAGGTACAAGCCATCCTCACCATCTTCCTGGCTCCAGGAAATCGGGTCCTTCCATTGGCTAATTTCAGATACGGCAGGCGCGGTCGTGGGTGCTGGGGCTGTCGTTGTTTCAGGAGCAGGTGTAGGTACTACGGACGTCTCCGATCCTGGAAGGTTGCAGCCGACAAGTATCCATACTAATAGAATCGTAACGAAGTGAGATAATTTATTCATGATTTTTCCTTTTTAGTAGTTGGATCATGATAAAACTCATTTTTTTATGCGCATCCATAGGAACACCGGGGAGATGCCAAACAATGGCATAAGCGGCGGACGGGCACGGAACTGCACCTGCTCCGGGTTTGTCGTCGCTTCAGGCCGCCGAATTCCTTGGGACTGATGCTTACCCGCCCGCCTTCTCCACACGGGATTAGGCCCGATTAATTTATTATTTCATATTATTATCATTCCCTGAATAATAAATAATCATATTCCCTAACAATCCTGTTAACATTGCAATCGCAAAACTAAACACCTTGCACGTTAAGTGGCTAACGAATTTTGGACACGAAATTGGGCAAAACTAAGGTGTAAACTGAATGCACCTTGCCCAAGAGAAAACAATTTTCTGACAGCTAAAAAGCACAGATCATCCTGGAACTTCTGAAAGAAGAAAGCACTGTTTCCCAACTTGCCTCCAAATATGGTGTTCATCCGAATGTCATCTATAGCTGGAGGAAGCAAGCTCTCGAAAACCTTCCCAAGCTTTTCGAGGATGAAACCCGAAAAGAACGGGATTTGAAGGCTGAGCATGAACGCCTGGTCCATGATCTTTACAGCGAAATTGGCAAACTTACAACCCAGCTCAACTGGCTCAAAAATAAATCTGGCTGCGTTAGGTAGAACAGAGAGAGCAGCCATGATCGATCGTCCAGCAGAGGAAATCTCTCTCAAAACCCAGGCAGAGCTATTGGGACTGAGCCGTTCCAGCCTCTACTATCAGCCCGCAGCTCCTTCCGCTTAAGAAGTTACTGTGAAACACCGGATTGATCAGATCTACACACGCTATCCATTCTATGGCTCCCGCAGAATGACCGTAGTGCTCAATATGGAGCGGTTTTCGGTTTCTCGACCAACGGTGCAGTGAACCTTGCGGGAAATGGGCATTTCTGGCGTTGCTCCAGGCCCATATACCAGCAAACCAGTGCCTGGGCATACGATCTACCCCGTTTGCTGCGAAACGTGCAGGCTGAGGCTCCTGACCATGTCTGGGGTATCGACATCACCTATATCCGGTTGCGAGGCGGATGAATGTATCTGGTCGCCGTCTGCATAATCCGGCGTAAATGAACCACCGATTCCGGAGCAAATGGGCCACCGATTCTGGAGAAGATGGGCCACTGAATCCGGTGTAA
>JAFGNH010000047.1 GCA_016927115.1 Anaerolineales bacterium
CTCTCAAATCACTGTTCGTTGACTTGATGGAATACAGCGTGATATTATAGGAGAGCAAGGCGGGAATATTATTATCTTTGAGTGCTCGCCTGCCCGGTTTCATACTATTATTTCTTACTCTAAAACTGATCTCTTATTCATTGATATGATCTTTTCACTCAGAGGAGATCTATAAATTAGTTTGTAGAGATAGGGTAAGGGCTGAAATCGGGCTCTTACCTTTTTTTTTCTGTAGAAAGGCAATCATATGAGCCTGGAATTTATTTTTCGAATTATTGGCATGTTTCTTTTTGGAGCTGGGGGCGGTTATCTGGGGGTTTTGCTGGGAAATGAATTTGCGATTAATCCAACACTCTGGGGGCTGGTCCTCGGTCTTGTTGGGGCGCTTACCGGCCTGGTAATTACCCCGTTTATCACCACACGGCCGATTTTGAAATTAAAATCATTTGCTTCTCAGTTATCAACACGGACTCTTTTTACTGCACTTATAGGACTGGTTGTGGGGCTGATCATAGCTGCACTCGTTTCTTTCCCCCTGTCGTTGATGCCCCCTCCATTCGGACACTGGCTCCCCTTCATTGGCGCCGTCCTGTTCAGTTATCTGGGCAGCATGATCTTTGTGATGCGCGAGAATGATATTCATGGCCTTTTCCGCAGCAGGATTTCCGGGGCTAAATCAGACTCAGCTGATGGGAAAGACGGGTTGGCATTGGGACGTAGTGTGCTGCTCGACACAAGCGTAATAATCGATGGGCGTATCGCCGACATCGCCAGAACGGGTTTTATTGAAGGAAAAATGCTGGTTCCTTCTTTTGTGCTTAATGAACTACAGCATATTGCAGATTCTTCAGACAGCCTGAGGCGCCAACGCGGGCGCAGAGGCCTTGATATTTTGAACCGTCTGCAGAAGGACCCATCGATCCCGCTTCGGATTACTGATATTGATGTGGAGGGTGTCCGGGAGGTGGATGATAAACTCGTGATCCTGGGCAAGCAACTCCATGCACCCATTCTGACTAATGATTACAATCTTAACAGAGTTGCAGAACTGCAGGGTGTCCAGGTCCTGAATATCAATGAACTGGCAAATGCAGTAAAAGCTGTTTACCTCCCTGGAGAACAGTTGGAGGTAGAGGTTATTCAGGAAGGGAAAGAGGCAGGCCAGGGCGTGGGTTATCTGGATGACGGCACCATGGTTGTTGTTGAGGACGGTCGTGAGAATATCGGGCAGATTATTGTTGTAAATGTTACAAAGGTTCTCCAGACGGCTGCCGGCAGAATGATCTTTGCCCGCATCAGTGATGATGAATAAGCTGACAGAGCCAGGAGGAATGCAGTGAGTCAGATAATTTACAATACACTTTCCCGCACGAAAGAAGCCTTTCAGACGATTGAGCCGGGAAAGGTCCGGATGTATGTATGCGGTCCAACTGTATATGACAGGGCTCATGTCGGGCATGCCATGTCATCGTTGGTCTTCGATGTTATCCGCCGCTACCTTGAATATCAGGGCTATGAAGTTCTCCATGTGATGAATTACACCGACGTGGAAGATAAGGTGATTGAGCGGGCAAACAACCTGGGAATGGAGCCCATTACTCTGGCAGAGCAATATATCGCCGAGTATGGACAGCATTTAAAAGACCTTAATATTCTGCCTGCGACCTTTTTCCCCCGGGCATCTGAAGAGATTCCGGCCATCATACGCATCGTGCAGGGGCTTGAAGAAAAAGGCTATGCCTATGCAGTTGATGGGGACGTATATTTCAGAGTCAATCGGGATGCTGATTATGGGCGTCTTTCCCGGCGCAAGCTGGAAGACATGCAGGCGGGTTTCCGGATGGACGTTGATGAGCGCAAGGAAAACCCTGCTGATTTTGCGCTCTGGAAAGCAGCCAAGCCCGGGGAACCCGCATGGGATTCTCCCTGGGGTGGTGGGCGGCCCGGATGGCATATTGAATGCACTGCCATGAGCCTTTCCTACCTTGGAGAAAAGATTGATATCCACGGTGGCGGGAACGATCTGGTTTTCCCTCACCATGAAAATGAAATTGCACAGTCAGAAAGTTACACGGGAAAGCCTTTTGCCCGTTATTGGGTTCACAATGGTATGCTGCAGCTGGCCGGCGAGAAGATGTCTAAATCACTCGGGAATCTGATCAGTATCGATGAATTCCTGGCTGATCACGAACCGGATGTCTTCCGCATGATTGTACTGAATTCCCACTATCGCAGTCCGTTGACTTTTAATGATGAAGTCATTCAACAGGCAGAAAGCGCACTCGAACGCCTGCGTTCCGGTCTTCGTATTGTTACTGAGGTAAGCGAGCCGGATTCGTCTGCTTCTGCACAGCTGGAAGCTGAGAAACAAACCGTTCAGGATCAGTTTCTTGCAGCCATGGATGATGACTTCAATGCACCGGCAGCGATGGCAGCTCTTTTTGATCTTGTGCGTTACATTCATAAAGCGAAGGAAGGCCAGGCTGCTTTGTCGGTTGTGCTGGATGCGCAGGAAGAACTACGAGAGCTTGCTGCAGTCCTCGGGCTCCGCCTTGACGCGCGGGGTGAAGCTGGCAAAGAAGCTGCTCCTTTTATCGACCTGTTGATTGAGATTCGGACTCTGCTGCGCGAGGCCAAACAATGGGAACTCTCCGATACGATTCGGGATCGTCTGGAAGAACTCGGGATCACAATCGAAGATACGCGTGACAGGACCATCTGGCGCTGATTTGATTTGAGGGAATAGGCCTGCAGCTATGAGCAAGAAACGAACAGCACGATTGGAATTTCTCTACGGACGACACGCTGTGTATGAAACCCTCCAGGCTGGTCGCAGAGGTATCTACCAGATCCTGGTGGCAGAGGGTGCAACCGAGAAGGGTTTGCTGGCCGAAATCATCAACATAGCCGGCGAGCGAAATATACCTGTCCACAGGGTGGATCGTCAGAAGCTTGATGAAAAGAGCGACGCTCATCATGGCGTGGCCGCCTCGGTATCCGAGTATCCGTATGTTTCTGTGGATGAGGTACTTGAGAAGAGCCTATCAGCAGATGAGGCCCCCTTCCTTCTTGCCATGGATCAGGTACAGGACCCTCAAAATCTTGGCGCTTTGCTGAGAACCGCTGAGGCTGCCGGCATACATGGCGTATTTCTACCCGGTAAGCATGGTGCTCTGGTCACCGAGACAGTTGTGCGTACATCAGCGGGGGCAAGTGAGCACCTTATGATTGCGCTGGGCAACCTTGCACAGATCACTGAGATGATAAAGAAAGAAAATATCTGGGTAGCCGGCCTTGATTCCGACATCGATACGCCATCTATTGAAACTGTTGATCTGAACCGGCCGATCTGCCTGGTGGTTGGCAGCGAGGGAAAAGGATTGCGCAGGCTGGTGCGTGAACGCTGTGATTTTATGATCCGCCTGCCGATGAAAGGCCGGATTGAATCGCTGAATGCGTCAGCAGCCGGGGCGATCGTCCTGTATGCAGCTGCGATGGCCCGACTGAACTCAGATCCAAACATCTGATGGGAAATTCTTCAGCGACGCACATTGACGGCGTATTTGAATCCTGATAGACTTTGCGGTTGTTGGTGCCAAAAGCCTCTGGTATAATCATAAGGCTTAACAATCAGGCGCCGGCGTAGCTCAATGGAAGAGCAACCGCCTTGTAAGCGGTAGGTTATGGGTTCGATTCCCATCGTCGGCTTGTTGGTGAACCTCCAGGTGTGAAAGATGCGGTTCGGGTCTTCACACTGGAAGGTTTGACAGCAAGAACAACAGCATATGGGCGGTTACCCAAGTGGCCAAAGGGGGCTGACTGTAAATCAGCTGGCGGACGCCTTCGGAGGTTCGAATCCTTCACCGCCCA
>JAFGNH010000048.1 GCA_016927115.1 Anaerolineales bacterium
AGATTGTGAGAATGCCTACTAAATTATTGATCAAAGATGTTCCAAGTCATTGACACATTCCGGGGAGCCCTTCGGGGCTCCAGCATTCCTATCATGTCTACCGGAGGGAATACCTCTCTATTGTTATGCTCAAATGAAAGTGAACATGTCCCTACGATAGTTGTATCTTTGTGAGGCGAGATATTTGGACAGCATTTTTACCGCCCCCCCCCCGTAAAGTTACAGCGGATCTCATTCACCGGTATTCGTTTGGCGGTTGCACCCCTGCGGCCCCGTCCTTCTGTGGAAAACTTCCCATCCACTGTGAATGAAAATCAATATCCATGTGTCTGTGCTCTTCACGGGATCATTAATTTATCCGTCAATAATCATCTCTTGCAGTACAAAGACGTTTTGTTCTACATTCTGCTGAATTACCTGATCCAGCAAAGAAACCATAGACTGCTGGCGGAGCCGAAAATCAGGAGCAGAGTTAAAACGACTGCCGCATTGGGAGCCAGGTAGAACAGGTCGGAGAAGGAAAATTCTCCTGTATGCTGTTGCGTAAAATTCCTGAAGGTTTAGTTACTTTCTACTTATGACAACCTACCAGCAATCACTTATTCAGGAAACCTTTATATTGTTATATGGAGGGCATACCATACCGTCGTTTTTCATCAGGCAGGACTGATTTCATGGCAGATAAAAACCTGAAGAAAGTTAGAACGAGCACGCTGCTTCGTAAGTTATTCAATACTCCAACTATCGAAAGCTTCCTAAAATACGAAATAAAAAACCTGGAGCCACATCCTTTTCATACCTACCTCAATAACATTTGTGAAAGTACAGGGCAGGTTCCCGAGCATGTGATTAGTCGATCTGCCATCGACCGCACTTATGGCCATCAACTTTTTAATGGAAGAAGGAATCCATCAAGAGACAAGGTGATCCAGCTGGCATTCGGACTGAAACTGGACCTCGATGAAACACAATCACTGCTGCAGGCAGCCCAGAAGAGTGCTTTGTATCCGAAAGTGAAAAGAGATGCTGCAATCATCTTCTGCCTCCATCATGAGAAAGATATTTTTGAAACTCAGGAGGTCCTGAAGGTGCTGGGACTTACCATGCTGGGGAAATAATTAAAATGTCTGATGCATTCATTGAAGAGTTCCTTGCTGGATTTGAACACTGTTACTTTCCTGAAAACTTCCTTGAAAACTATGAGGTGATGGAATGTCTTTCTCATAATGAATTGGGGGAAACGTATCTTATCAGGGATAAAAAGGCCGGCGAATACCGCGTGGCGAAATGTTTCTTTAAGAATATGAACATTTCCCATTTCGTAAATAGCAGCCAGTTTCGAGAGAAAAATCACGAAGGGTTACCTGTTTTTATCGGTGCGTATGAGAATGACAATCTGCTCTGTGTGGTACGGACCTATATCCAGGGCAGGACTTTGGATCAGTATATTCAGGAGTACCAGCTGGACAGAGAACGGGTTGTTTCCATTGCGCTTCAAATCTGCGATGTTCTGGCTTTCTTGCACCACCAGGATCCGCCGATTATCCATCGGGATATTAAACCACAGAATATTATTGTCAATGATAATGGGAGAATCACGCTTATCGATTTCGGTATTTCCCGATTGCATAAGAAGGATTCAATAGAAGATACGGTTTGTCTGGGAACGAGAAATTATGCTGCCCCGGAGCAGTATGGGTTCTCCCAAACAGACTGCCGCAGCGATATTTATTCTTTCGGTGTTCTTCTTAACTGGCTGCTGACAGGAAACGACGATCTGAAGAATGCAAAAATGAATGTTGGGAATCATTGGCTTAAAAAAATCGTTCTTAAATGTACTGCCTTCGATCCTAA
This sequence comes from Anaerolineales bacterium, assembly GCA_016927115.1. GTDB lineage: Bacteria > Chloroflexota > Anaerolineae > Anaerolineales > E44-bin32 > JAFGNH01. The sequence continues at coordinate 1,855 of JAFGNH010000048.1, forward strand.
AGACCGTTTTCAAAAGGTTTCCCAGATCAAAAATGCATTAAGAGGTCAGGCTCGGATACGTCAGATCTGCCTGTTCCTTTGCCTGTTTATTTTATTCCTTTCCGGGATCTTCCTGGTTGACGGCAGGTATTTCCAGACTGATGAACTGTCGGGAATAACCTTTTCTGAACCTTTACTCGAAGAAGCAGTCCGTCTACAGCTGGACAAGGACAGTACTGAGATACTAACCGAGCAGGACTTGTTACTGATCGATGAAATATTCATATTTGGTGACAAGGCAGCATTGAACAGGGATATATATGAGACATATGTCAATAGTTTTGCAGCAAATGATGGCTCAATTCATCGCGGCAGTATCCATGTCCTAGATGATCTTCTGATGCTGACGAACCTTCGGCAGGTCTCACTGGGATATCAGAACATTACCGATCTCACACCTCTTTCAAACCTCCAGTATATGGAGTCTGTCGACTTTCGGAACAATCCTGTGGAGGATATTTCACCGTTATCTTCAGTACTATCCATAAACATACTGGTTCTTTTCGATACAAAAGTTTCAGATTTGACAGCACTGCAAAACTGCAGTCGTTTGTCTGTTCTGGATATCGGATTTACTTCGATAGAGGCAGTATCTGCTCTGGAAGGGCTGGAATCGCTGCAAGTTCTGAATATTCGCAAAACACCACTCAAGTCTCTCGACAATATTGAGATGCTGCAAATGTTGGAACAACTCTCCATATCAGAAACCCAGCTTCAGGATCTTTCTCCCTTGCTTGATCTGCCTCGACTTCAGTCTGTTGTTATAAGCGAAAATATGCGTTCACTTACCGGCTCCATAGAAAAAGACGCAAATTTCACCATCATTTATCAATAATCTGAACATTTCTCAACAAAGCATCGGATGTGTGCAGTCTGCACACCCGGAATTAAGTTTCATCATTATAATTGGATGATATTTGAAGTAGAAAACTAAAAACGAGGTGACTATCAGTATGAAACGTAATCGGGCAGTCTATTGTGGATTAATCCTCATATGCGTATTGACCATTACGGGATGCAGCACATCACAGGTTGTTGAAGTTATTGAAACAGAGCCTGTTGAATCGGTGCTTCCCACTGAAAGTGAGTTTGTTTCTCCTCCGGAAGAACCGGCTGTGGAAGGAACTGAACCCGAAGAAACAGCCAATGAACCCATACCATGCATGATTGCATTTGATACGGATCGTGATGGAAACAGGGAAATCTATCTCATGGGTCCGGATGGTTCGGATCCTGTGAACCTGACCAATAATCCGGCTGATGATTTCGATCCGGAATGGTCTCCTGACGGCAAGCAGATCGCATTTGTCTCTAACAGGGATAACGGTGAGGGAGGCGGACAGTTCATCTATGTGATGAATCCGGATGGCAGCGATATGGTCCAGATGACCTATGAGAATGAAAGTCAGTCCCCGGATTGGTCGAATTATTCCGACCATATAATCTATTCCCACCAGGGTGATATTTTTGTCGTCAATATTTATGAGAACGAACCGTCGATAAACCTGACGAACAGCCCTGAACCGGATATTAACCCCAAATGGTCACCAGACAGCAGCCGAATAGCCTGGATCAGAGGAGAAGAAGGGCAGCGGCAGATATTCGTCATGGATGCGGATGGTTCCAATGTCCAGCAAATTACCAGCAGCGGTGAGGTATATGATCTGGAGTGGACGACAGACGGCCGGTTTTTTACTCATTGGGCCAATGATGAATATGATTGCTTCAATTGTATTATGAACGCAGATGGAACGGATGTCTCTAATGCCGGTGGAAAAGGAGACGTACAGGAGTATATCCCGTTCTGGACTGTCGATTGGCAGAAGGTGGAAATGAACTTTGGAGAAGGTCCTGACGGAAATGATGAAATCTTTCTGGTCAGTGAGATTTTTCCGGATATGTTTTTCAATCTGACGAATAATCCGGCAAATGACAGGAACCCTGCAAGCCCCGCATTTTGTGGACCAGGAGAGGAAATCCCGGAAGACAATAATCAAGTCAGTCAACTCGTTGAGTCTGGGCATATTATGCTTGGATATCGGGGAGATGAAAGTACGATGTCTGCACAGAGTATCGCAGAAGTTGAGCTGGCCTGTGAGGAACTGGAAATCCAATGTGTCAGCAGTGAGAGTATCACCGAGCTGGTTGAGCAGGATGTTGATATCATACTTTCCTTCTCTAACCGGTGGGATATCTTGGGAAGCTTTCCGGAGAGGCAAAATGCTGCCGGTCAGCAGGTTCCGATTCTAAATCTGAATGCGGAAGGCGGAGCGTATGGAGATTTATCATATAATCTGGACGCCAGCAACGATATCGTTCGTATAACCCTGGATTGGATGTTCGAGTCGATGGGGGGAGAAGGAAAATTCGTATACTTCAATGTTGGTGATAATGACATGCATCAGAATATCATCGATACTGAGCTGGAGAAATATCCGGGAATTTTGGCTGATGCATTGCCTGCTTCCTATGATGAACCGATTTCATCTGACGCTATCTCCGAACTGGTCAATTCAGATCCGGAAATCGGTGCTATCTGGGCTAATGAATTCTTACCGAATATCTTTTGGGGTGTAGTCAACCTTGAGAGGGAACAATATCCTTTTATCCAGTGCGAAGCAACACAGGATATGCTGCAATTTTGGAGTGACAAGATTGAATTTAATCCCAATGTGAACTGTATTGCTGTTATCGAACCGGGTGGAATAGGTTATGAAGGTGTATATGTAGCATATTATCTGCTGACAGGTGAGGAGATCAATCTTGAAACGATGGGTGGCATTGAAGGAAATACGTTCCTGTATGACTTACCGATTATTACGAATGAAAATGTGAATGATTGGTTTGTGAAAATGGGCGAATTTCAAATCGGGCGAAGGGGGGACTTGATGCTGCAGCCGATGACACCGGACGAAATCAGGGCGAGGTGGTTCCTGGAGTAATTCCATTTCTCTGGAGTCTATCAGCGTGAGTTGATCACGATATTACACAACATCCGGAATTATCGCATGATGGTTTCGGATGTTTATATTTGGAACAAGGACGGATTTATGCTCGATCTGCGCTTTTCCAGACAGCTTTCAGCAGAATAAACCGGCAGGTAATTCGTTCCATGGCTGATCATGGCGTACAATATGTCCATGATTCGAATTCTGCTGAAAAACCTGGTCCAACGCAAAGGCCGCACACTGCTGGCGGTATTGGGAATCAGCATCGGTGTGGCTGCCATCACCGGCCTGGGAACACTTACAGACAGCCTGCAGCAGGGCTATTCCTCCGTTCTTGCCGGCAGCGAAGCTGATTTTATTTTGCGCGATGCCGATTCGCTTGATATGCTGCTGAGCTCGATCGACGAGGATATCGGAGACAAGCTGGAACAGATGCCGGAAGTGGCAGCAGTCAGCGGTATGGTCCAGGGACTGGTGCAGGCAGAATCTTCGCTGTACTTTTTCGTGTTCGGTTATCCGGAAGGCAGCTTTTCACTGGATCGTTTTCAGATTATCGACGGATTTCAACTTTACAGCCGGGAGGCACAGGAGCTGCGAGGCAACCCGATTTTGCTTGGATCAGCTGCGTCTGAATCATATAATACCGGAGTGGGGGATTCCCTCCGCATAGGGGAAACATCCTATCGTGTTGTTGGGATCTACGAAACCGGCGAGGCGTTTGAGGATGGCGGGGCGGTTCTGCAGCTGGAAGATGCACAAAACCTGGTAGGGCTGTCGCACAAAGTCAGCGTTTTTTACATACAGATCAGCGATCCTGCCCTGGCCGACAGGTTGGTGGCCAGGGTGGAGCGTGCGTTTCCAAATCTGCTGATCAGCACGGCTGACCGGATGGAAGATGAAAGTTCAATCACTGACATACTGAACATCATGGTAGGCGTGGTAGGCGGGCTGGTGATTCTGCTGGGTGCGGTGGTGATGACCAATGCACAGCTTATGGCGGTGATGGAGCGCACCCGTGAGATCGGGGTGCTGCGGGCAGTAGGCTGGAGTCGTGTACGCATTGTGCTGATGATTCTCGGTGAATCGATTACCACCGGTGTGCTGGGCTGTGCGGTCGGTATCGGGCTGGCATGGCTGATGTTGACGTTGAACAGGAGGGCGTTGAGTACATTTGGTTCGGCAGCAGCGATCTCACCTGATATGGTGGGGAAGGCGCTGCTGCTGGTGTTTTTCCTGGGGATACTGGGTGGCCTCTATCCGGCGTACCGAGCTGCACAGATGCAACCAGTTGAAGCGCTGCGATACGAAGGGGGAACGATGGGGCAGAAAGTTTCGCGGCTGCCGTTCGGCGGGATGGCACTGCAAAATCTGTGGCAGCGGAAGTCGCGCACACTTCTCACCCTGATCGTGATCGCTATCAGCATCGGCGCCACTCTGACAATCAATACCATGCTGAACAATGTCGATAAAATCTTCGGGACCTTTCTCGGAGGCGGCGAGGTTGCAGTGCGTGAAGCGGATGTGGCTAATATGATCTTCTCGCTCATTGACGAGAAGGATATGGAGCGCATCAGTGCCTTGCCCGAGGTTGAAAGTGTGAGCGGCATTCTGATTTCAGCGGTTATTTCAAAGGATACAGGTGCCTTTATCCTGCAGGGCTACTCCCCGCGCGAGAAAGCTATTCTCTCGTATAACATTGTCGAGGGAGAGCGTATTTCCGGCAGCCACCAGGTGATGATCGGCCGGATGGTATCCGAATCTCACAATCTCGGCGTTGGAGATACGCTTACACTTACCGGCCAGCGCTTCCGCATCGTTGGAATTTATGAGCACAGCGTAGCGATGTTTGAGATGGGGGGCGTGGTTTCTCTGCGCGATGCCCAGAACTTCTCAGGCCACCCGCGTAAAGTGACATTCATTTCTGTCGATCTGCGCGACCCAAATCAGGCCGACCAGGTCGTTGCTGCTGTTAATGACCGGTTCCCGGAGCTGCATGCCTCTCTTTCCGGAGATTTTGCCAGCGAATCACCAAACATGCAAAGTGCGGATCTATTGGCGAAAGGAATCACCTTTCTGGCGATTCTTGTGGGAGGCATTGGTATGATGAACACAATGCTGATGGGTACACTGGAACGGACAAGGGAAATCGGTGTGCTTCGAGCAGTGGGCTGGGGAAAAGGCGGCATTTTACGGCTGATTATGAGTGAATCGCTCGCGCTGGGCTTGATGGGCTCTGCTGCTGGGATGGCGCTGTCACGGTTGTGGATCCAACTCTACGAGGTTTTCCTGCTGCAAGGGGATGCCATCCAGCTTGTCTGGTCGTTTGAGAATGTGATAAGGGCGCTGGTCATGGCTTTCTTTCTGGTGCTGGTAGGGGGAATCTATCCTGCTTACCGTGCCGTCCGTATGCAGCCCGTGGAAGCGCTGCGGTATGAATAAACGCTGAATATACTGAATCAATGATTATGCTGAAACTTCAACGATGAATATGCAGATTGCGTTATCTCTTTGTTAATACCATCGCTGATTGTGCTTGATACAGAAAAGGGAACGGTCGCGACCGTTCCCTACGAACAAAACATGGGATTCAGGAGATTTATACTCCGAGGGTTGGAAAAAGTATCCATCGAATGGGGAATCGTATGCATGGCCCACAATCTCTGCAAGATGGCCAGGGCTTCCTACTCTTATTTTTTCTGTACATGCAAAGAGGCCGCCTTTCCAGCCTTTTCAGACAGCCTCTGCCATCGAATGGTTCAAACGTCAACCCGCGCAATAGGGCCGATACACTTTGTATGGGTGGACCCGACCTGTAAACACGCTGTCCTCTCTGGCACGTGAATTGGTACATCAATTATAGTGGGCCATAGGGTGGTATCGTGCGGGCGGGTTTGCCGTTGATGGCACGGGTTGGTGTTGGGGCATATAGGGCGAATGTAATTTGATATAGAAACATCTGTGAAACCTGCACCCTGCAGATTGCCTGTAGGGGCGGACCCATGTGTCCGCCTTGCCATCGAATGGTGCGATCCTCTCCATGTGGAGAAGGGGTCGACACGTGGGTCGACCCCTACGTGAATCACATTTATTTTCACATACATCTGGATCCGGTGTGTAAATACAATGTCCATCCTTAACAGGGGTTCCCTAACCCAACAAACCAAGAGGAGCTGCCCATTCAGGACAGCCCCTGTGTAATACCGGACCAGATTTTCTGTTCCCGTCAATCCGACACCGTCAATAAAACCGGCACCTGTTCACCATTGATGTCAGGGTTATAGTAATCGTAGGCGGAGGAAGCGGGCGATTGCACCACCAACGGATAGTTGGCTTGCATGTGGTAGCTGAACTGCAGCGGTTTCTCATAGCTCAGATTGCTGATGTACACGATGATCTGGCGGCCGGTCAACTCGAATTTCTCAATCGTTGGCCATTCGTAGCCTTCGGGAACATCCTCATATTTATTGATCAATGCAGTGAGATCCTCACCCAGGATGGAGAACCCGGGCGGGATCCCCAGGTCGACGATCGCCCACTCGGCCGTGCCGGGCTGGTTGAGTGAAACATCCACACTGACCTCTACCGTATCATCCACCTGCAGGGAGGTGCGGTCGTAGGAAAGCTCGATGCTGATCAGTTCCGCTGTCCCTTCCTGCACCTGTGTCACTTCAGACCAGGGCAGGTAGTAGGAGCCGTGAACCTGGTACAGGAAGCTGCCCTCGCCGTCGACCTCGATGGAGACCCGGTTCCCGGGGCCCGGCAATACATCATCAAAGGCAACCTGCTGTACGATATCGAATGTATCCGGTGTGATCTGCACCGTTCGTGTCTGGCCGTCATTCAGTCTAACGGTGATAACTGCATTATTGTCCTCCACACCGCTGCGCACGGATTCGATCAGCGATTTCAGAGATAGCATAGTAGCCTGGGTGCTGTACCAGTTGCCGAAGTTATCCTTACCGCGGATGATGAAGGTGAGAGCTTTGTTTACCAGATCACTGTGGGCATTGGCCCGGATCATGGCGTAGGTTACCAGGGCTGTGGTCTCAATATCAGCGATATCCCCTTCGCTTCCCATGAACGTGGCACTCTGACCGGCCCAGTAGGCGGTTTCACCATCAATGATTGCCATCCCTGCCAGGCGATCAAGCAGCTGCATTGTAGCGCTGTCCAGCTCGTCGCCCTGCTGGCTTGCCACCAGTGCATTGGCTGCCAGGCCGAGCACGTAGGGATCCTCGCTCTGGCCGACATGTTCCTTGATGTAGCCGATAGCATTCTGGACCTGTGTGCTGTCACTGTAGCCGGCAACAGCAAGCGACCAGGTAACGTAGGATGTAACCGGAAGGGGGTCTGTCTGGGCAGTCAGGGTGCTTTCATGGAAGCTTTCCGGATTCTGCCAGGACCCGTTCTGCTGCTGGTTCAGCAGCCAGTCTGCCGTGCGGCTTATCAGCGCTTCATCGACCGGGTGGACGCGGTTCATATCGCTGAATTCCTGGATAGCGTAGGCACTGAGCATGATGTCCGCCGGGGTGTCCCCGAACAGGCTGAAGCCGCCGCTGTTCACTTCAAAGGTTGTAAGGCGCTGGTAGCCGAGGTTGATATATTCCTCAGCCTTCATCTGAATTTCAGGCGAGACCTGACCGGTTGTTTCCAGATAATCCAGTACAAGGATATTGGGGTAGGTGGTTGAGGAGGTCTGTTCGAAGCAGCCATAGGGCATTTGAAGCATGCTGTCCAGCCCTTCAACTACCTGGCTGACCACACCGGGGTAGAGTTTGACCATTAGCTGCTGGGTGCCGGGGATCACACCTTCCGGCATATTTACCGTCTCTTCGAATCCTTCAGCAGGCAGCATATCCGACTGGCTGAAGAAGAACTGTTTGCCGTCGGGGAAGACCGTAATTTCCTTCTGGATGGCGTCAGACATGGTGGAGCCATATGCGGTCACCTTGATCCGGGCCTGGCCGAAATCAGCCGCCCGGACCCGGAAGTACTGCACCTGGATGTCGTTAGCGGGAATGACGAACTGTTTTTCCGCATTTTCCAGTAATTCGAGACCCTGATCAGCTTCAAAGACCAGGCGCACGGTTTGCTCTTCCGTGAGGTAGTTGAAGATTCCCACCGGGATGCTGATTTCGTCATTCTGGGTGAGAGCGGGCGGGAGGTCGAGGTCGATGAAGAAATCCTGGAAGACCCGTATGCCGGTTGTTGTTGCGCCAAGCTGGCCGTCAGCGGAGGCGGCGAAGGCGGTCAGGCGCCAGGTGGTGATACTGTCGGCGACCGGAATATCGAGTGAGAGGTTGCCGTCTCCGTCGGTGACGACCTCCGGATTCCAGTACATCGTTTCGGGGAAGTACTCACGCAGGCGGGGTTCGCCGCTGGTTGCACCTTCGCTTGTTTCGTCGACGGACGATTTCATCTCTCCGTCAGCAGCCGGTGCTTCCGCAGCCATTTCCATCATCGGCTCTGCAAAAAAATCTTCTTCCACCATGATGTCATTTGCGCCGCGTGCCATTCCCATTCCTCCGGGAGCCATCGCGGTCGAGGCGCCGGCAAAGAGGAAAATAACCAGAGCTATCGGTGCACCGAAGGCTGCTGCGGCCCAGCCTGGTTTTCGCTGTACCAGGAAACTCATTGATCGGAGCAGGTAGGCTATAGGGATAGCGAGTATGGTATAGATGGTGATTTCTTGGAGTCGGTATTCAAAGTCGATATAGACGGTATTACTTAAGAACGCCATGGCTGCGATCAGGAACGGCAGCAGAGCCATAAAAACCTGGGAGAACTGCAGCTGCCTGTCGCGCTGTTTGAACGCATACACAAAGAGAGCGATAAACCCGATCAACCCACCGATCAGCAGGAGCAGGATGGACATCTCTGCACGGAAAAATATCTCTTCAATAACGTACCCAAGCCGGCTCAGGGGAGAATACCCCACCCAGTCAGGCATGGGGAAAGCCATCACGGCGAGGAAAACGACCAGGAACAGCCCGAGAAGCAGAAGCAGGCTTTTGCCCAGCACTTTTTCTTTCTGCAGTTTGTTGATTGTGAGGCCCAGGATCACCAATGCCAGGATGATAAACAGCAAAAGGAATCCATTCCCGAGATATCCTGCAAGCTGCTGCTGGCGGTCATAAACTGCCTGCACACGGGATTCATAGGTACTGCGGTGCAGGCTGAATGGATCTTGAGGTGTGGTTTCAGCGAGTGAAGCTATAGCAGCACCTTCGACTGCCGCCTGCAGGGTCTGATCCTGGTATTGCGGATCTCCCTGGACAAGCATAGGGATGCTGAGCCCGTGGATTTCGTAGCGCGGCTGAAGGATTTCAGCTTCGAGCAGGAAATACAGCCTGGCGAAGCCGGGATCCTGCTCGGCCAGAGCAAATACGGCTTCATCCACGATGGAAAGTCCGAGCGCAGCCTGGGTGCCGCTGTCCTGTGGATTGGTTACAGCGAAGTTAATGGCGGCGGTATCACCGGGAAGAAAGGTTTCTTTATTTGTGTCGATGTTGATTGTGAGATCGCGAGGCGAATCGACCACCACGCGGCGGGTGTCGCGGACGATACTGCCAGAGGTGAGAATTTTGTAGGCGTGCAGTTCGAGTGTGCCGAACATTTCCGCAGAGAGATCGATTACTACATGGCCGTGCTGGCCTTCCAGCTGTACGGTGCGGGTGTTGATTGTCTGCCCCTCGCGGATAATGTCGAGATAAGCACGGCTCCCGGGGGCTGTTGAGTACAGATCCAGCATCATACTCTCGCCTACTGTATACACGGCTCTATCGGGACGCAGCAGGATGGTTTCCTCTTCCCAGGTCCCTTCGAAGTAGAACTCACTCACAGCTTGTGCCCCCAGTGCATCACGGGCGTTGATCTGGATGTTCATGTAGGGTTCAGCGGGGGTCAGGCGCACTTCCGCCAGGCCATATTCACCTGTGGAGATGGACTGGATTACCTGGCTTGAGTTGTAGTCGTGTATTTCCAGGTCTGTTTGTGCCGGTGTTCCATCCGGGTAGGCAGTGAATATGTAAAGGATATTTTCGAGATTCTGTTTGATCATACCGCTTTCAGGCACAGCCTTAATGACGATATCCTGCTGGCTGACCGGGAGGGAGAAGTTGCTGGTTTCGGTGTGATCCGCCTGGTCGGTAAGTGCGGCCTGGAGGTACACCCGGCCAAGGCCTGAATCCAGATCGCTGCCCACGATGTAATCAGGCAGGGCGAATTCAAAGCTATAAAGGCCGTCACTATCGGTCGTCCCTTCGGTGGTGAAAAAGACTTCCCGGGCATAGTCGAAGGTGTAAACGGTCAGGGTGATCGCAGCCTGGTCGACCGGCTTGCCGAAAAAGTAGGCAGCCTGGATCGATCCGGAGACGGTTTCGCCAGGCTGGTAGAAGTTGAGATTGGTGGTCCAGCTGAAGTCGAATTTCGGCAGGACATATCGTTCGACGGGAATGGTAACCTCTGAGGTTGTGTTCCCCATAGTTGCCTGGATCTTGTAGTCGCCGGTATTAACTTCGGAGGCAAGTTCAAAGTCCAGCGAAGCAAAGCCATACTCTGATGTGTCAGCGCTGCCGCGGAAAACTTTATTCCCTTTTCCATCGGCGATCACAAACTCTACGGATTGGTTGGAAGCGGGCACAAGGTCGAACGTGCTTAGCGCGACAGCACGGATGTGAATTATCTGGCCGGGTTGGTAGATCGGCTTGTCGGTGGAGAGGAGCATGCGGTACTCGCGTTGTATCTGGATCGGCTGCTCGATAGTGTCTTCACCGAGTGTGGAATCGGTGTGGACAATGAGGGTTGGTGAAACGAACTCCTCATCAGGAACGGTGAAGTTGATCTCAACGGTCCCGGTGTCATCCGTTGTTCCCTGGAAGAGAGGGAATTCCTTTCCGCTATCGCTGTCCTGCAGCGCCAGGCTGACTTCGGCGTTAGCCAGGGGATCTGATGTGCTGTAATCCCGCACCAGCACACGGATAGCAGTGCTGCTGCCGGGGACATAGCGGGTCTGGCCGAGGACAATGGTGTCGAGAACGGGGATGTTCTGCGGCAGTCTGATAATATACGCGGCAAACAGGCCGGTTCCCAGAATAAGAAGCACAAGCAGGACGGGAATCCAGAACTTTTTCGACATGGTCTTCTCCTTTACAGCAGATTGTTACCATAATGACGAAT
>JAFGNH010000049.1 GCA_016927115.1 Anaerolineales bacterium
CCTTTCAATCCTTTGGATCTTCGGATCCGTTATCCCGCTGCTTTTACCGCTGCCTGTGGAACACGCCCCTTCAGCAGGGAACGGTCGTGACCGTTCCCTACACCTATTCACCTCACACCCCGTCTCGAAAAAACATGCGGTGGGATCATGTTTCCCACATCATGTTTTCCCGAGCCTGCGAGGGACCTCTGATGCATGCTGTTAACCACAACACTTCAACGCAAGACCACAACCCTCTTGCATTCCTCCAATATCTCCTGACAGAGTCTCCCGGAACGTATTTTCTTTATTTGACCTGTTTTGTCACCTTTTTGGCTTTCCCCGCATCTAAATACATTGAAATACAAAATTTCTTATGTTTCAAAAATCACTAATTGGAGGATTTTTCGATGAAACCGAATATGGGAAATCTTGACCGCATCATCCGTGTTGTACTCGCTGTTGTATTTGGTGTGCTGTATTTCAGCGGCACCGTAAGCGGCACCCTGGGCATTATTCTGCTTGTGCTGGGCGTAATTTTCCTGCTCACCAGCCTGGTCAGCTTCTGCCCTCTGTACGTGCCTTTCAAACTCAGCACCCGCAAGTAATCCGTAGAAAATATCTCTCAGGCGGGTGAAATATCCCGTCTGACATTTATTTACAACCATGACTACTCTAAACGCTCTACACAAAACTGATCTGCCCACCGTTGTTGATTTCTGGGCGCCCTGGTGTATTCCGTGCCGGACGAGCAAGCCGGTCCTGGAAAGACTGGCCGAAGAATTTACCGGCCAGGTAGATTTTCAGGTTATCAATGCTGATGAAAACCAGGAACTGCTCCAGGAGTTGAAGATTTTCGGTATCCCCACGCTGCTGGTTCTGCGTGATGGGAACATAATCAAGAGGATCACCGGAGCGCAGACTCCTGCATATTACCGTAATCTCTTTTCGAGCCTGGCGTCAGGCGAAGAAATGGAACTTGCGGGCCCATCCGGCCTGGATCGAATTCTGAGGCTCGGTGCCGGCGCAGCTGTTTCCGCTATCGCCTTCTGGTATTCGGTGCCATGGCTGCTCCCGCTCGGGCTCGTAATCATGTTCACCGGTGTATACGACCGCTGCCCTGTATGGCAGGCTGTCAGTTCACGTTTCAAAAACAGCAGCTGATCCGGTATATTCGATAAAACCTCTGTCAGTTCAAAACTCAAAGGCGGTGGATACTGCTTACAGTGATCCACCGCCTTCTTTAATTCTTGCTTGCTGCATCTGCTCCATACTTGAAGTCGACATATATTGCTTATGATTCTTCAGACTCCTGTACAAAATCAACGCATTTCCAATTCACCGCTCCGGGTTATTCAGCAGCCCCGGACCCCAGGATTGGCTTGTTTGTCCCGGATTCTTTGTAAACCTGCAGCAAACCGTCCACCTCGCTGCTTCCCTTCACTCCATAAGTGGCTATGCGCATAAATCCGCCTGGCTGTTTTTTCAACCGATAATCTCAAAACACTACTCCCCTGCCTCCCGCTCCAACCACTCAGTCTCAAGCCGGTCGACATAGATCCTTATCGCTTCCTTTAGGAACACCGGCAGATCAGGATGGATCCTGGTAAAGGTGGCTTTAAAATCCGGTTGATCATTATAGGTCTGCCCAAGCCCCGCTAAAATTTCTATGGTTGGCTCGTAGAAATGTCGCAGATGCTGATGCCAGCGGCCAAGAAGCGCCTGGATTTCCGGACTCCCTGCTCCCAGATCCATCCGAGCGGCAATCCCTGTATAAATATCGCTTCCTTCCTGCATTATCTTCTGCTTGCGTTCGTCGCTGTAGCTGTACCACAGTTGGATCGACTCTCTTGCACTCTCTCCCCAACGTTCGACAGCCTCCTTCTCATATTCTTTCTGCTGCTCTTCATCAAATCCCTCAAAGAGGGTGTGCTCGCTCATGGTTACCTCTCCTGTAAGATGCATAATCGTCGCATCCACTGTCCGGATCAGCGTCTGCAGCCGCCTGATCCTGCCCTGCAGTGTCTCGCGGTGTGCCTGCAGGGCGCAAACAGGGTCGAAAGCCGGTTTATCAAGAATCTGCTGGATCTGAGACAGTTCCAGCCCGAGTTCACGGAAGAGCAGAATCTGCTGCAGCCGCAGCAGCGACTCCTGGCTGTAGATTCTGTATCCGTTTTCTCCGATATTTGCCGGTCTGAGTAATCCTATTTCGTCATAATAGTGCAGCGTGCGCCGGCTCACACCCGCCATGTCCGCAAGTTGTTTGACAGTGAATTTCGACATGCGGGTATCTTACTCTATAACGTAACGTTAAGGTCAAGAGGAATTTCCCGGTTTCCCAAAAATACCCGCGGTGTCGAGGCTGCGCCCCCCAATTTCTGTTCATCCTCCGTGTCTGCAGAAGAAACGGTGTATCCAGAAACTTCATTTAAGTACTGCGGGAGTACTTCGATTCCTGAAGATGCTTTTCCCGCGAGGAAAGTCAGAGTCTACAGTCAGTACTTTATCACTACCCCTCCTGGAGAGGTGGAAAAAGCACCTCGAACCATTCATTTACAACCGGCATGGTTTCGTCCGCCTGCCTGCCGATTTCGGCGCATTCTCTGGAGAAAGCTTCCCAATGTACTCTGCGCCAGTAGGCAAGAGAGCGATCCCCTTCCCCCTCATCAAACGCAACACGCTCATCCACTTCGTTGAACGCCCTCACCCGGACTTCCACGGTCCTGATCAGGCATACAGGAACCCCTTCCCAATCGGTAATGATACTCAGCGCTCCAGCCTGAGGAACCGTCTCTCCCTCGGCCTCATAAGCCCAGAGAAGGCTGCTGGTTGCCGTTTTACTCCCTTGCAGGGTAAGCTTTGCGAGTTCATTGGCACCCTTTTCGTTGTCGCAGAAATGCCAGAAATCATAGGTGTCAGCCGTGGGATTTTGGCCAGCCGGAAGAGAATGAAGATAAACCTGCCAGAAACTTTCAATGTCCATAAACGACTCCAAACCTTCGACTGAATGCATGCTCCGGGATATCCGGTTCAACCGGATACAGCAGTATAAAGCGAAAAAAACGGTTTTGGAAAGCTGAATATTTATTGGGAACTGGTTCTAAAGGCCGTCAGCAGGTTCTGTATAGATAAATCAGCCGCGTTTAATCCTGATTTTCCGGAAGCGTGAAGTAAAAGGAAGCTCCTTCATCCTCAACGCCCTCTGCCCATACCCTGCCGCCATGTTTCTCAATCACCCCTTTCACCAGGGCCAGCCCCACGCCGGTGCCCTCAAAAACCTCTGAATTGTGCAGGCGCTGGAAAACGGTGAACAGTTTATCCGCCTGGTGCATATCAAAACCAGCTCCATTGTCCTCCACCCAATACATCGCTTCTTGATCCAGACATTCTGCTTTCACAGAGATAACGGGCGTCTCCCGATGCGAGGTAAACTTAATAGCATTCGACAGCAGGTTTGACCAAACCTGCCGTATCAGTGCTGGGTCACCCACAGCAACCGGTAGTTCCCCGATGTTGAAACGGATTCTTACGCGGGATTCTTCGTCTGTCAGATCATCAAATACCAGCCTGGCCAGTGATTGCATATCGATCACCTGGGGATCGATTATCTTCCGTCCCATTCGTGAAAAAGCAAGCAGGTCATCGATAAGCTTCCCCATTTTTCGAGTGTTGGACCGGATAACACCACCGATCCGCAGCCCTTCCTCATCCAGTTGTTCCTGGTGATTCTCAAGCAGAATGTGCGTAAACCCATCGATAGCCCGCAGCGGTGCACGCAGGTCATGGGAAACCGAATAGGTGAAAGCATCCAGTGCCCGGTTCGCTTCTTCCAGTTCTGCTGTCCGTTCATGGACACGCTGCTCCAGCTCGTCACCATGTTTTCTCAGTTCATCTTCAATCTGCTTTCGTTCCGTGATATCAATCGAAAGAATAAACAGACCTTCCGGGACAGGTTTTATTCTCAGTTCAAATATCCTGCTGGAACCATCCGGATAATAAAATATATTCTCAATTCTTTGTGAGCTTCGTTCCCGCAAACATTGTTGAAGGACAGCAAACATCTCTGTTGTTTCTATACCCGGAAAGACCTGCATCATGCTTTTCCCGACAAGCTTTTCACGCGGAACTCTGGCATGAGAAGCCACAGCCTCATTAACATACAGATAATGCCAGTCCGGACTGATTATCTGGCAGCCCTCCAGCATCTCATCCAGTGTATGGCGGTAGCGGGCTTCGCTTTCACGCAGCGCCTGTTCCGCCTCTTTGCGCCGGGTAACGTTGCGTACGATTGCCCACATTCCTGCCGGCTCTCCATTCGCATCCCGCAGCAGGAAAGTCCTCAACTCAACCGGGATCACCCGGCCATCCCTCCGCAGGTACTCCTTTTCATATACTTCCGAATATCCACGGGATAATATCTGGGTATTGACTATCTCATCCTCCACAGAATGCCACTTTTCCGGTGTAAGATCCTTGTAGGAAAGCTGACGCAATTCCTCCTCTGTATAGCCAAGCAGGTCGACAAACGAGTGATTCACCAGCACGATTTCCCCCTCCATGTTTGTCTGCACAAAACAGTCCATCATCGACTCAAACAAACGCCTGTATCGTGCCTCACTTTCTTCCCGTGCTACCTCTGCCAATTTTCGACGGGTAATATCGAGGCACGTTCCCACCAACCCCACTGGCCGATCTTTATCATCCCGCACAACCCTGGAGCGTGCGAGGAGGTGACGTATCCTCCCGTCTAAAGATTCCCTTCTGAATACCATTTCAATAATCTGCTCACTCTCAAGAGCATCCAGCCAGATATGTTTTACGGAATCGACATCATCGGGATGGATCAGCTGGAAGAAGGAATGCCTGTCTGTTAACAATCCCGGCTTGACGCTCATCAAGCGATAAAACTCATCTGAACCTGTCACCCGGTCATCGTCCCTGTCCCATTCCCAGCTTCCCAGATGAGCAATTTCCTGAGCTTCTTCCATTGCCGCCAAACGCTGGTGCAGCGCTTCATTTTCCTTCTTCATTGACTCCCAGTCTTCAGCGCCCATAACATCTCCTAAATATAAAAACTAAAAAACTGCGAAATCGATGAAGTGTGATTGGTGAGTAATACAGTAGAGTAAGGGGTTCATACTTTGATGAATATCGGGGAGCTTATTCCATAAACCATCCGATCAGCCCTGCTGTTATCGAGGTCAAACGTACTCATTATCGAAATCTCGTTTTGATACGCTGCTGAGAAATAAAGATCCTGCAGGGCGGAAGCTGTATGAAATAATGTGATAATAAACCAACACCTCAGAATGACATATTAAAACTTTACACGTCCGTGTGCTGAATTATTCCAGGGTCCTCAGCAGTGTGTACGATTTCAACTTGTTCGCAGCAGCAAGGAAAATATAAAAAAACTGCATCCATTCCAGCTGATGTATATCAATACAACTGAAATCAGGCCTTCTGTATATCATGTATCTTACATTATTATCTGCCAATCCATTTTCCTGTTCATACTGTTTTACTCCAATTTAATTCAAGGAAAAACCTGGCGATATCAGCAAGAGTCGATCATTTCAGGACTGATTTGAGACTTTGAGGTTGGCATCAGATCTATATCTCTGCAATCGCTTTTTCATGGTGCCCTTCGGATCAAACAACAGAACGATCCCATCAGCAATCACGTTCATATCGCCTTGATCAGATGGATCCGCCCCCCAGCCTTGCGGGGCAATCCCGAATTCGACTTCCAATCCATCTGCATAAAACACTCGCAGCGACGTCACCTTTCCCCAATCCTCGGCCTGTATCTTATCCACAGAACCAAAGGCGGATACCCACCCTTGCCGGCCAAGATATCGATCGGGCTGTTTCACAAGCAGCACCAGATCCACATCAGAACCAGGACCTGCAGTGCCATGTGCATACGAGCCGGCAAGGATTACTGCAACAATATCAGTACGTTCAGCTGCCCAATCCTTGAAATCTCTAAGGAACTTACGCACGGCCGCATCCGGAATTTTCTCCAGGTCTTCGTCGACACTGCCATACCGCTTCCCATGCATCTTTATCTGTCCCATACTTGATTGTCTGCTGCGATCACTTGCTCGATACCAAACGCCACAATACAAATATACACACTCAACGGTTCCTCATCTGGATCGCCAAAGACTGCCCGGACCATGCTATCAAGGCCTCCGCATCCTCCAGCACTTCAGGTGGAATCTCATAATAAGACATGGTTTGTGGCTTATCCTGGTATGGCTTGAATGGACGTGAACCCGCGCGTTCGAAACGATCCTTGTTCGAGTCGTCAACTTTCAAATAGGCGACATCGTTCGAGATCAGGGCAAACATTTTTCCATTCCGATACAAGCCGGCCCCACCGAACATTTTCCGAGCTGTAACCCCACCCCAGTCTGCCAGCTGATCAAGCACAAAAGCCAGAAAATCTTCTGATACAGTCAATTTCCTGTCTCCTTAATAAACAAACGCACGTGAGGTTTCGGTCTGATCCAACCGATTCCCCAAATTCTGATTCCAAACCAGCTGCCATTTCAACAGACAGGGTTTTCATACCCAGTGTATGTACCCTGACCCCAGCCAATAATAGCTGTCCTATACAAACAGAATGTCCTTTCTTATACAAATACTATCCTGTTTAGTATATTACTTCTATTATAGCAGGCTGCCGCCAGTTTTGAGACCATGGTCTCTGCAACTCACTGGCTTACATACCTGAAAAAGGCTCGTTTTGGTACTGGATGTCTGCAACAGCCAGGTAAAAAGGATTGATGGTAAATCAGCAGCGGATTCAACTTTGAGCAGTATGCTTTAATACCCGGCACGCCCTCAGGGTTACATATGGGTTTGGCGTTTTCTTCTCTCCATAGTCCCCCCAGGTTTTGCCCTTATAGCTGTATTCCAGCAACCATCGCCCATCTGAATCCTGCTTGTCATGGATCAAACGGACAGCATTTCGCAGCCGGGGGTCAGAGCCGAAACCGTTGGATACAAGAGCTTCCACATTCTGCAATACATCGGTTACATAGAAAACCGGGAATCCAAAGGTCCACCAGCTTCGGTTTGGTTTTTCAGGCCCGCCGGTAGGATAGGCAGCTTCTGCCGGATCCGTTCCCAAAAGAAAATCAGCTCCGGCCTGCACAGCCCGATCCATCAGCGGGGTTCGCTGATTTTGAGGAACCCGGCCAAACGCCAGCATCACTTTTACAGCGCCCCATGCACACGACTGCTTCAGGTTAGGGCCACAGGCAAACAACGGGCCGCACTGGTACGCATAGTAACGCACCGGTGCATCCTTCTCTTCTTTCGGTGCTATGCCCTCCCCGGTCACACTGCGAGCCATCCACTCCAGTGCTTTCGATATCCGAGGATCCTTATACCCCATCTCCAGCAGTGCCCAGCAGAGGTTTCCCTGCAAACAGTCGATCGTCCCTGATGGACTGCCTGTTGCGGTGAATTGGCCATGATCCGTCAGTGCAAAATCCAGCAGGTATGAGCAAGCCCGATGGATACGTATATCACAATCAGCCATTGCCCCCAACTGCGCCAGAAGAATCACAGCCCAAACCGTACTGCGGTACTTCGGGTTGTAACCCGCGCCCGGCCTTTCCCAGAAACCTTCCGGCTGCATGGCTTTCAGGACATCAGCAATCGGGCCTTCACGATGTGCCGTCTCCCGATTCGCAGCGAGTTCAGAATTATCTGGCGGAAGATCAAGCAGATCGCGCCGGGCCAGGTAGCGCACACCTGGATCCTTTTGTTCAAGCAGCCAGGAAACCGAATCACCATTGAGTTGATCCATCCATGACATCGTTATTCCTCCGTCCTGCAGAATAGTTCCTCCACACCTGCGAAGTCCGTCCCGGTTAGATCCGGGAGATTGCACGGGCAGGTTCCACCGGATTTTTCCTTCATTGGTTAAAACCACATACCTGCGTTCTAAACAAAAAATGGTCCCTGGGACCTGCCCATACGGGTCTGATTAGGACCGGACAGGTCGGGTCAGGTCGAGCGAGATTGGTTTTGAGACCGGCATTACTCACCCAAACATTGCTGGAAATCGGCTCATACCGGCCTGTCCCTGAGTATCCCGATTAAACAACAATCCGGCTTATCCAGATATCCCCCATGCGGTGATATCCATCGTTCATCTTCAGCCGAATCAATATGAATCACCCATTGTCTCCCGCACCAGGTCTCACCCCTGGCATTGGCCTTCTTGCTTCAAAGACTCCGCTGTTCTTCCTTACTGCCAATATCCCTCCGTTGTTGGCCATGATCTCTCGAAGTTTAACCCGCACTTCATGTTCCTTTTCAGCGGAGAGTTTGTTCCCCAGTGACAGAATGTAATCTGCAAGCAGATGTTCATCATTCACCAGAAGTGAATCCGGATAGCAAGTCATTTTAATTTCCCGGAAATAATGTTGCAGTACACATTCCCCATTCTCCAGACTGAATGAAGAATCCATACGATTACCGTATCTGGCAAGTGCTGGATCAAGCCTGGCCAGGAGATCATCAATTTCCTTCAGATGATCCATACCATTAGTGGCAGCATACAGCACACCCCCGGGTTTCAGGACCCGGGTTATCTCAGCCAGCACTCCGGGCAAATTAACTGCATGATAGAGCATATGATTGGCGACTACAGCATCCATGCTGCCGGTTTCCAGGGGGACTGCCCCCGCATCGATCCCTGCATATTGCATAGAAAGCACGGATTCTTTCATTTTCAACCGGGCCTGCTTGACCATCGCCAGAAAGCGATCGGACAAAATCAGATTCAGGTCCTGGCCCAATCGATCCTGATTCTCTGCCCACACAGCTCCCGTACCACATCCCAGCTCAAGGATCCGGGCACATGGTGGAAACGATAACCGGTCAAACAGCCAGCGATGCCAGCCATACGAATTTGTGCTGCATTCCTGATGCAAACGAAGGCGCGCATTCAATCTGGTTGTGTCCTGATATTGGGTATCTACAAAGGCTGGTTCATTAAGACTCCCATTCACGATTACAGTCCACCTCCTTTTTCCTTTCCTGGAGAGATAGAGTTACGTTCCTGTTTTCTGTACTGACAGTACTTGAGACAAACGCCTTATTTAACTTCTTTGCCAATACTGATTCATTCAGAACTGTCTTTCACTATATCAGATGTTTTTACCCTGATTCACCTTTATAACACTGTCTCTGCCGTATTAATTCCTGTATACTTATGTAAGTCCTTCGTTCTTACTCGCCTTTCCCTGCCCACGCTGCCATACATGGAAAGGATCTATCCATGACTCGCATTCCAGGATCCAGAAAACAGCCATACGTTTTCCTGATTCACTGTATCCCGGCAATTCTGCTCTCCTTCAGCTGCATTCTTTCTGACTTCGCCCGAATGGAAGTATCGGATTTCGAGACGAAGACTGAGGAAGCATGGGAGAATTCCATACAAATGACAAATACAGAATACTATAGGGGCTACAACATGGAAACTGCAGCAGCGTGGCAGGCTGCTGAAACAGCACGGATCGCCACCAGCCTGAGCCGCGGCTCAACTGCACAGGCTGCCGAAGAAACAACCACCGCATCGTACAGGCAAACAGAAGAAGCTCCCAAACCACCGGTGATTACAGGGATCAGCTTCCCTGCTGAAATCCCGGGAAACCAGTCCACCATCATCGGCCTGCTGTATTTTACAGATCCCGATGGCGACATTTCCCGCGTGGATTATACCGTCATCAGTGCAACAAATTTCGGCGCCGGCAAGGATGAGCATCCAAAGCTTGATTCAGGCTCATGGACAGATGGAGCCATAAAAATATACGTGTGGTGTGATGGTCAGCAGACAGTCACCCTGCAAGCCCAGATGTTCGATAAAGCAGGCAACAGCAGCAATCAAATGAGATTTACGTTTACGTGTAAATAGAAATCCCACTCCTTTTATGTATGCGCGGTTCCGGCACTGGAATACATGGGGGATCCTCGAGATACCACCCTGAAAGCGCTGGTGGAAACCATTACTTCACGCGAGAATGTACGCAGAGCAATTGAAAAACTGTTGCTGAAAGTGACCGTCGAAGAAATGGACAAGGATGAATTCAAACACACGCTGGAAAAATAACACATGATCTATTTTGATAATGCTGCAACCTCCTGGCCCAAACCACCAGGGGTCGCACATGCCATGACAGAATTCCTGGAACAGGTCGGAGCTAATCCCGGCCGCTCCGGACACCGCCTTTCGATCGATGCCGCCCGTATTGTATTCAACACCCGCACAGCTATTTGCCGGTTGTTTAACGCGCCAGATCCCATGCGGGTCGTTTTCGGCGCCAATATCACGGAAGCCCTCAACCTGTCGCTGTATGGTCTGCTCCTACCAGGCGACCATGTTATCACCACCAGCATGGAACACAATGCCATGATGCGCCCAATGCGAGACCTGGCACGAAGCGGTGTAGAGCTCACGATACTGCCCTGTGCCGGGGACGGCTCGCTCGATCCGGCGGATATCAGGCCTGCGATCCAGCCCAATACCGTGCTGTTGGCACTCAATCACGGATCCAACGTGAACGGCACCCTCCTGCCTGTGGAAGAAGCCGGTAAAATTGCCCGCGAACACAACCTGCTTTTCCTCGTAGACACAGCCCAAACTGCCGGGGCTCTGCCTGTCGATATGCAGCAGCTGAATATCGACCTGCTGGCTTTCACGGGCCACAAGGCACTGCTGGGGCCAATGGGCACCGGCGGGCTTTGTATCGGTGACCGGGTGGATGTGAACCATTTACGGCCTCTAAAACGCGGCGGAACAGGCAGTCGTTCAGAGCAGGAAGAGCAGCCGGACTTCCTGCCCGACAAATATGAAAGCGGCACAGCCAATACCGTCGGCCTGGCAGGTCTGAATGCTTCCCTGCACTGGCTCGCCGAGAAAAGCGTGGAAACCATTCGATCCCATGAGATATCACTGACACAGCAGCTGATCCATGGCCTGGCAGCAATCCCCGGCGTAACCGTTTACGGTACGCAGGAGCCTGAATACCAGACTGCGACAGTCTCTTTCAACATAGAAGGGCTGGAGCCATCCGAGGTTGGCTTACGGCTTGATGAGGAATACGCCATCCTCTGCCGGGTAGGTCTGCATTGCGCACCCGCCGCCCACCATACGCTGGGCACATTTCCTACCGGTACGGTACGCTTCGGAATGGGTGCATTCAACACAATCAATGAAGTAAATACTGCGCTGCAGGCAGTATCTAAACTGGCACAGGGAGCACCATGAAAAAACGGGAATATGTGCACATCATCGTATATTCAACAAGCCACGCCCTGAGAATTGAAGAACTACTGAAGCAGCAAGGCATTCCAAACAAGCTTATCCCGGTGCCGCGCCATATC
>JAFGNH010000050.1 GCA_016927115.1 Anaerolineales bacterium
CCGCTGGAGACCGCCCTTCTGATCATTCCTCCGCCTGAGGTTCAGATTTTTGCCACCCCTCTGATGGAGAAGTATGCTCCCGACAGGCTGCTGGCAGGCCCGGCTCATATAACCCTTTTCTATCCTTTCTTTTCTTTCTCCGAGATAGACCACGCAGTGCTGGAGCTGCAGAAGGTTTGTGCTCAGTGTGCTCCTCTGTCGATCACACTCGACCATTACGAGCGCTTTCCATCCATATGCTACATGGCTCCGGCAGATCCTGAACCAATTCTGGAACTATTCCGGCGCATTCAATTCGCTTTTCCGAATATCCTTCCGTTTGGCGGGAAATTCGGCTCGGAGCTCACCCCTCATCTCACCCTGGCTGAGTGCGAAAACCTTGATAAAGTTGTACTCCCCCCTGCGCCTTCCTTCAGTTTTGCCATTGATCGTATTTTTCTATATTACGGGTACCCGGTCCGGTCTGCCTGGGTGCCTTATCAAAGTATTCCCCTTCTCGGCCAATCCTCAGAATAATTTTCCCACCCCTTGAGGAGGCGAAATAACCTGCCAGGCCGGCATCATTCCCGCAGCGGCCCATTCTCCCTGCTTCAGCGTTCAGATTGCTGGAAAATCACTATTCGCCCTGCTCCTCCCCCTGAAATCTGCTGACCATCAGAATCAGAGCTGCGATTCCGGGCCGAATTTTTCCACCAGGAGCGGCAGTATTGCTTTTACCGCCCGAGCGCGATGACTGCGTAGATTTTTCTGCTGCATGGTAAGCTCAGCCATGGTCTTACCGGAATCCG
Organism: Anaerolineales bacterium; assembly: GCA_016927115.1. Taxonomy (GTDB): domain Bacteria; phylum Chloroflexota; class Anaerolineae; order Anaerolineales; family E44-bin32; genus JAFGNH01. The sequence continues at coordinate 789 of JAFGNH010000050.1, forward strand.
CTACCAGAAATATTGGATCATACCCGAATCCCATGGTGCCGCGATTTTCGGGCACAATTTCTCCTTCACAGAAGCCATACTTAACCGCCAGAAAACCGTCCGGATGAGCCAATGCAACACAGGCGACAAAACGCGCCAGCCACGGCCGGGGGTAAGGGGCAAGTTTTTTTAGCAGGAACTCGCGCCGTTGTGCATCCGTCCTGTTAAGCCCGGCATACCGTGCTGAGAACAGGCCGGGGGCTCCTTCCAGGGCCAGAACCTCCAATCCGGAGTCATCGGCCAGCACCCAGCAGCCGGAAGCAGCAGCCCATGCCTGTGCCTTGCGGGTTGCGTTTGCGGCGTAAGATTCGCCCGTCTCTTCCACTTCGATATGCAGCTGCAGATGCGCTGGTTCCACCAGGTCCCACCATTGTTCACCGAGAAGATCCTTCATTTCTGATAGCTTACCTGGATTGGTTGTTGCCAGCAGCAGTTTTGGCCGGAAGTTATTTTTGACTACTCGCACAGTACCGATCTCCCACATATTGGCATATGTTTATCTATCACCCCCACATATGGGGGCTCTTTCTCGCTTGCGGTATTGTTATGTAAATTATACATGTGATTTCTTGACCCTTGATTCAAATTATGTTATAATCTTACCGGTTTTAACAAAAACGCTTTGTAAAACCCGTTAATTCGTTCGGTTTCAGGTGGTCTATTGAGCCAAAAGAGCCGCACTCAGCTTATTTTTAATGTTGGTTTCCTTCTACACCAGTCCAGGGGATTTTCACGCCGCTACGACTTCAACTTCCCATCCGTCCAGCTCGCAGACGACCTGACTCTGCTCCACCTTGATGGGAATCTAACTCTCACCCGCTCAGGTGACGGCCTGCTCGCACAGGGCTCTTTCAGCAGTGAGGTGAATCTTGAGTGTACACGCTGCCTGGAAACATTCCTGCAGCCGTTGGAAATCGAGTTCAGTGAATTGCTGGTTTTCCCAGCCAAAGAAGCAGAGGATCCGGTGCTGGCCATTCCCGAAAGCGGCCAGCTCGATCTGAATCCGCTGCTGCGGGAAAATTTCCTGTTGATGATTCCCTTGCAACCGCACTGCTCAGAAGATTGTAAAGGATTATGCCCGATTTGTGGGAACAATCTCAACGAAAATGCCTGTTATCACGATTCAGAGGATATCGACCCAAGATTGGAAGTCCTTAAAAATCTCTTGGACTGATTTGTCTATCCTGATAGCATGCGGCACTCCAATCCGAAGCACAGGAGGGTTTGGATGAATTCTACAGAAGATCGGCTCCAGAAACGTGAGGCGTTTGTTGCCCTGAAAGAAAAAGGGGAATACCAGGGTTTTTTGCTGATAGATGACATCTTTGCCGTTTTCCCTGATGTGGAGGATGCTGAAGAAAGACTCGACCGTCTTTTTCAACATTTCCGCGAATCCGGAATAGAAATTTTTGAAGATGTCAGCCAGATTCCCGATCATCTTCTACAAGACCTTCTGCTTGATGAACCCTCTGAGTTTGATCTCAGTGAAATTTCTTGCGATGATACTGTCGGCCTGTATTTGAAAGAAATGGCCCGGGTTCCCCTGCTGAACACTCATGAAGAAGTCTCCCTGGCCAAACGTATCGAATGCGGTAAAAAAGCTGAACATACCATTGCACGCTGTAATGGAGATCTCTCCGCCGAAGAGAAAGATGCCTTCTTTGCTTCAATCGAAGATGCCCGCAGTGCACGGGAACACCTGATCAAGGCCAATACCCGCCTGGTGGTCAGCATAGCAAAAAAATACATGGGACGCGGCGTCCCATTCCTCGATCTGATCCAGGAGGGAAACCTCGGATTGATGAAAGCAGTGGAAAAATTTGATTACCACCGGGGATACCGCTTCAGCACTTATGCCACCTGGTGGATCCGTCAGACAATCACCCGCGCTATTGCCGATCAGGGACGAACCATCCGTGTCCCGGTACACATGTCCGACCGAATCCGCCGCCTCTACAAGGTTGCCCGCGATCTCGAGCAGGAAATCGGCCGCAAACCAACACCCGAAGAAATCGCCAGTATTCTGGACGAAGACCCCCGCAAGGTACAGTGGATGATGCGGGTCTCCTGGCGTCCACTTTCCCTGGAAAGTCCAGTCGGTGAGGATGAAGACTCAGAACTCGGCGCCTTTGTCGAGGATGACAACACACCTACCCCCACCCAATCTACGTATCAGAACCTTCTGCGCGGGAAAATAGACGATGTGCTGGCAACACTCAGCCCGCGCGAAGCCAGAATCCTTAGGCTGCGCTTCGGCCTGCACAATGGACGCCCTTACACGCTCGAAGAAGTCGGGCAGAAATTCGGACTGACCCGGGAACGTATCCGCCAGATCGAAGGCAAGGCCCTGCGACGACTGCGCCATCCAAGACGATCCCGCCAGCTGCGGGATTATCTCAGCTGAAATCGGTATCAAACCCGCTGCCTCAAAGCCGCATCAGGCCCAGGACGGATCCCTGAAAAGAAGAAGCTGTCCCGACATTCACGGGACAGCTTCTTTATCTCTAAACGGTATCCCGCCTGTTCCCGGGTGGTAAAAAATCACGCATACTTCTGTAAAGCTGCCAACCCTCGCTTGTGTGATACCCGATCTCAAAAACCACATTTTCTTGTGTAGAAACCAGATAATACCGAACTCCTTCGACAAGGCGTGTCCGGCCAATGGATTGGATCCGATGCAGCGTTCCACACCACTCAAAAGCAACGGGCCTGAGTTCACCATCATCCTGAAAAACTGCTTCCACCAGGATCGGCTCAGCCATCACAAGACTCATCTTCCCCAACAACCACCCGGACAGCGAGCTCCAGCGCAGCCTGCACCGACTGCATCCTGATCTCATTCCTGTTCCCACTGCCTGAATGCAGAACAGCATATTCACTGATCGGTGTAAACAGGCCTATCCAGGTTGTGCCTACCGGCTTGGCTTCTGTACCGCCATCGGGGCCAGCAACACCGGTGATGGCAATACCAACGTCGACACCGAACTGCTTCAGGCCGCGCGCCATAGCCAGCGCCGTCTCTTTGCTGACCGCCCCCGTTTCAACCAGCACGGACTCCGGCACACCAAGCAGGTCCTGGCGCATTTGATTGGAATAAGCAATCACCCCGCCCTGGAAATATTTAGAACAGCCGGGAACCGAGGTCAGCCAGGCTCCCAGCAGACCCCCTGTGCACGATTCCGCCACTGCCAGGGTCCATCCTTTTTCCATCAAAGCCAAACCCAGCTTTCGTTCCAGCGAAGCCATGCTCCCTCCTGTTTAACACGCTTCCAGCAAAATACTACAGCAGAAATCCACACCCGTAAAGCGCAAAAGAACGGTCAAATCCTTCAAATTTCTGTCGGCTATGGCGAGAGAGTTGACAACCCCTGTGCATGCGGGTATGCTACGCGATATGGAACAATCAACACTGTTCAATCTCGAAAACATGGTCTGGTCCGTACAGGAACTCAACCAATATCTGCGGCAGAAGCTTGAAACCGATTACCGTCTGCAGGACCTGTGGGTGACCGGAGAAATATCCAATCTTTCACGCCCTGCCTCAGGCCACCTGTACTTCAGCTTGAAGGATGAGGAAGCCACTATCCGCTGTGTAATGTGGCGTTTTCTTGCTTCCAGACAGCTGCAGCTGCCAGAGAACGGTGACTCCGTAGAAGTGCATGGTTATATCAGCCTGTACGAATCGGGGGGCACACTCCAGATCTATGCCGATAACATCCGGCCGGTGGGTGAAGGCGCTCTCTTCCAGGCATTCATCCAGCTGAAAACCCTGTTGGAATCAGAAGGACTGTTTGACGCCGAGCGCAAACGCACCCTGCCAGAGTGGCCTCACCGCATCGGTATTGTCACCTCTCCCTCAGCCGCTGCACTGCAAGACGTCCTGAATGTGCTGCGCAGGCGATACCCCATGGCAGAAGTTATCCTTTCCCCTACAACGGTACAGGGCGAACAGGCACCCGATGAAATTGTGTTGGCTCTTGAACGGGTCAACCAGGTCTCCAACCCGGACGTAATCTTGATCGTTCGCGGAGGAGGATCCGTGGAAGACCTCTGGTGCTTCAACGATGAACGTGTCATTCGAGCAGTGGCAGCCAGCGAAGCCCCCACTGTAAGCGGTATCGGGCATGAAAATGACCTCATCCTCATCGACTTTGCCGCTGACAAACGAGCGCCCACTCCTTCCGCCGCCGCCGAGGTTGCCACTCCGGATCGCGCCGACCTGATTGTTGATCTGCGTGAAACTCGCCTGCGCCTGGAATCCGCCTATTCCACCTTCCTGAGAACCAAGCACCTGTCCATCACCCAGGTCCAGTCTGCGCTTCAGTTTAATTCACCCCGCAACCAGGTAACCGGTGCTGTTCAAAAAGTGGACAGCTTGCTTCAGCGGGGATTAGCCTCGCTGCAATACAGGCTCCAATTGGAAAAGTCAAAAGTAGAAGGAAAAGAACAAACCCTGCGGGCCGTCGGCCCTCCCTCAGTGCTCGAGCGCGGCTATGCCATTGTAGCCGCCGAATCCGACGGCACCATTATCCGCTCCGTGGGACAGGTTTCGGACGGGGACAGGCTGCAAGTACAGGTTGCCGATGGCCAGTTCCCATCCACAGTTTCGCAAAAGGATTAATACTTCGAAGGTTGATAGAAAACACAACCTGCCGTGAAAGGAAAACCTATGCCAGAGAATGAATCCATCCCTGAATTGTCTTATGAAGATGCTTATGAAATCCTGGAAGCAATGGTACAGCGCCTTGAATCAGGGAATCTGAAATTGGAAGATGCACTCGCAGCTTTTGAAAAAGGCCAGGAAGCTGCCAGGCGTTGTGATGAATTGCTTGAACAGGCTGAACTTAAACTGAGCCAGCTCGTACCCACAGAAAACGGCAGTTTTGAAGAAAAAAGCTGGCAGGCGGATTCTTGACCGTGAATATCCTCTCGATCTTTGATAATCCCACCCTGCTGGCTTCGCTCCTGGCCTGGGCCCTGGCACAGATCTTCAAAATTCCGATTCACTACCTGCGGGAAAAAGAAATCGACTGGACCCTGCTGCTCCGTGCAGGCGGGATGCCTTCCTCACACTCAGCCATTGTGGCGGCAGCCGCGTTTTCCATCGGCCTCCATATCGGATATGATACGCCCCTGTTTTCGATTGCCTTTGTATTCGCCATGATCGTCATCTATGATGCTACGGGGATTCGGCGCCAGGCCGGACTGCACGCCCGGGCAATCAATATCATGATCAAGGACCTGGTGGATGGACATCCGCTCCAGAGCAGAGATAAATTCATCGAAGTTCTTGGGCATTCTCCCATCGAGGCCACTCTCGGTGTGCTGCTCGGTATTTCAACAGCTGAAATACTTTATCTTATCGAGATACACCAGTAGTACTGCTGTGCAGATGCTTTCCGCAGGTTCTATGACAGCTGTTATGATCCAGGACGACCAAACTACCACCATTCGCTTGGGCGACAGACCCGGAACTGGTATAAATGAATAAGGTGCTTTTCCCGGAGCTGCTTTTCACTTCTCCCGGAGAACACTTGCCCGGCAATTAAGTAATCAAATCCAGCAGGAACAGAGGCAAGCCGATATGGAGATCAATACAAAGGCACCTGTTATCGTCAGCCAGGAAATTACGGTCCATTCTTCACCTGAACAGGTCTGGAAGATCCTGACAGATATCAAGTCCTGGAATACATGGTTCAGATATATTCAAAAGCCCCAGCTTGAAAAGAAAAAGCAGCCGCTGGCAGAGGGTTCGCTGTTCCGCTGGCAGCTTCGTAGCCTGGCACTGACGTCAACAATCACAGGCTTTTTCCCCCCCCATCGTCTATCATGGCGAAGCAAAGGGTCAGGCACCCGCTCTGTCACTGTGTGGTCACTTCAGGCTGTTGAATCGGGGACGCTTGTCCGTTGCGAGCAATCCATAGAGGGTTTGATGGTGCTTCTGTTCAAGGCACAAACCCTCACGGCCATGCAGGATGTAACAGACAGGTGGCTCTTTAGCCTGAAGGAAACCCTGAACCCACTGAAGAGGCCTGTTACAGCCATTACAAAGACCTGAAATCGCAAATAACCCTTTCTCAGAGCACACCGGAGATATCCCGAAGCACATGGATCAGATAACCCAACCATCTCCCGCAAAATTGCAGCACTGCCTCCTCTTTGATTGGGGTGATACACTGATGCGCACCTTTCCGGCTTATAATGGCCCCATGGCTGAGTGGCCGCGCATCGAAACACTTCCGTACGCCCACCGCACGCTGCAGGAACTCCATCCTGAATGGATCCTGGCGCTGGCAACCAACGCAAAGGATTCCTGTGATGAGGATATCCGCACCGCCCTGGGCAGAGCCCGGTTGGCCCATCTCCTTGATCGGATTTACTGTTATACAAAAGTGGGATTCAAGAAACCTTCACAGGAGTTCTTCAATTACATACTCAAGGACCTTTCGCTGACAGCCAGCGCCATCATCATGATCGGGGATAACTACGAGACGGATGTTGTGGGGGCAAACCAGGCTGGAATCCGGGCGGTATGGTTCAACTACCGTTCCAACGCCACTCCAACCACCACTATGCTGCGAACCATTCACAGCCTTAAAGATCTTCCGGCTGCATTAAAAAGCTTCGAGGATCCCCTTTCCTGAACAGGATGGGGCACACAACCAGTTCGATCAAGCCGCCAACAACTCACTGAGGTTATATCCATCCAGATATGCCTCGGCGGCCTCCCTTCCGGATTGCACCAGACACTTGTAACGATTATCCTCTCGCGTGAGGGAAAATTCTGTCGGATCCACACCACAATCATCAATCTTTATTGTCCGCATCTGATTGAGTAAATTCAGATCTAACGCGGTCACCTGGTGAGCGTTGTACAGACTGCTGACCACAGCTTTCATATAACTCATTAATCCCGTGATCGGCTCATACGGGTGTGCCTCCGCCCTGTTGGGATACAGGTAGCATCCAAGAGTTTCCCAGTTAATCCCGTTGTGGTAGTGCTGGCTGCTTTGCGCAAACTGCAGGTCATCGAAAATATGGATGGGATAGTTATCGAACACACCACCATCGACATAGTAATCCCCACTTCCAAAGCGTTTACCATCAAATTGAAGCCCTTCAAAAAACAGGGGAATGGACATGGATAAACGTACGGCATCCGCAACTGATACATCCGGGGTAAGCTGGGCAGAAAATACTTCAGAACGTCGCCGGCTGAGATTGGAAACAACGATATAAAGATCCCGGTATCCATAAGCTCGAAAATCGGCAAACGATGCCATTCCATTTCCATTGCAGCATCTGGCGATAACTCCCTGCATCCAATGATAGACATACTCACTGGAAAACCAGCCATAACGGCGGATCAGGCGGTTGGCACTTTCAACTTCTGAAGAAAGCCCTTCCAGGGCCGACAGATCAACTTTTCTGCTCAGCAAGGGTACTACCGTCGTATTCCCCTCCTGTTTGCGCTGAGGGACTCTGGAGAAATCAATGGTCTCGATCAGATGCAGCGTTTCAGCCAGGTCTCTACGCAGTGATAACAGCGTTGCTGTGATAGCACCGGAGGATGCCCCGGCCACACGCTCGATTTGATCCAGAACGCCTTCCCTGTCCAGCACCTCAAGCACGCCAATGTACGCGGCACCTCTCATACCCCCGCCCTTGAAGACCAGGTTCCTGAACGGTCTCCTTTTCGGGATGCTCTCTGCAAAAAACGAAAGTGCTTTCTCAATCTGACCACCTAAAAACTTCTGTATCTCCATATTCCTTCAGATAGCTCCTTAACCGTTAAATCGCGATTACAGACCTTGCCGTCCTGATACTCTATACGTCAGGATATCTGTCGGGTCGCGGATTTGACTTTGCCGTTTTTTTTAAATTGACATCAATCAACGGGCGCTATGAACTGCATAAAAGTACAAAAAAGCAGGTTCTAAAAGGCCTGCTTTTCTCCGGAAGCTCTCCTCAAAGCACAGATTTCCCTCTCCCTGAACATTGGCCGACCTGCAGCAGCGAATGGTCATTCTATCAAGCGATTCCTTTTCCTCAGCTCTTTGCCCTGGTGGCAGGAGGAATCCGTCCTGGTTCTCATCAGCGCAAATCAGATACAATCGATTACAGCCGAAAAAAAAATATTACAGATCCGAACTCAGCAGCTGCGCCCAGTCTTTGATTGTTTCCCAGTCACGGTAATCACCGGGCACCGCCTGCACCACGATCATCACGAAAAGAGCCTGCCACCACTTCAGCCGGGTCATGTCCAGCTTTCCATAGAAAAAAGCTACGTTCAGCGGTTTCACACCTGGAGCTGCCTGCAGGATCGGCTTCAGGTAGTACCCTGTGGTTGTAAAGCGCTCCTTGAGACTCAGCGAGCCGTTCTTCTCCGGACTCGATACCAGGTTCGGATCCAACATCAGCGGGACATCAGGCAAGTTTTCTCCAGGTACCTCTGTAAGCCGCATGGCGCACGCAAAACAGGCAGTCTTTTTCCTGGCCAGTTCGGCTTTGTACTTACGGAGGAACCGGCGGGCATCGGCATGCCAGCCGAGGATCATTGGCGCACCCACAACCACCGCATCATACTCATGCAGGCTGCTTACCTCGGAGATCGGCCGCACCTCTATAGTGTGCCCGTTACTACCGATCACCTCCGCTACTGCCTGAGTCACTTCAACAGTTGACCCGGAATTAGTTGCATAGGTTAGCAGTACTTTGCTCATCTCACCTCAAATCGGGATTTACATTCCCAAGAAAATCACAATAGTCTTCCTATATGAAAAGACGCAATAATCCATCAGTGAAAGCATGCCGCCAGCGAAAAACCTGCACGGAAGTATGCACATTTTTTGATATGGATCAATACTGACCAAACAGCTTCGCAAAGAACCGGTGGAATGCATGAATGGATTTTACTTCACCTGCATACATCAGAATGCACTTACCCTCAACCGGTGTCACCCCTGCTTCGCTGGCCGCCTTTCGGGTTTCCAGCGATTGGGAACCCTGCTGCAGCCAGATACGTCGGATACCGGCTGCGGCTGCTTCACTCACCACAACAACTGCCTTTTCAGGTGGAATGCAGATTACAACCCCATCAACCTTATCCGCAAGATCGGCGACTGCCGGATAGCAAGGATCACCAAATATCGTGTCCATATTTGGATTAACACCAAAAACTTCGATGCCGCGTTCCTTTAATTCCTTGTAGACTGCAGAACCGAATTTCTTCTCTGAGCGGGATACACCTACCACGGCCAGCTTTTCCGACTTAAGAAACTCCTGAATATTCTGATCCATCACGCTTTTCTCCTCGATTCTCATCTCTGGTTTTCCCTGAAAATACTGGTTGTTCAATATAACTATACGGGGAAATTTTTAATTGGTTGCATGATCCATGAATTAACAGCCCGGGAAATATTAGCCCCTGGTCTTAATAACTCTGTATTAGCCGTTGTTGCCTTACGGCTCTTTGTCCAGGGAAGGCGGCTGCAGTTCATCCGGCAAAACCAGCGGTACAAGCGGTGGGCTGAAGCTCAGTGTCCAGGTTTTCGCCCCTTCACCGCCTGAAAACGGATATTGAACGCTGGAACTGCCCGGATTCATCAAGGTGAACACCACTCCCTCATGCTCGTAATCACCATAGTAAGGAATCTCCATGATAAGTTCATCATCATCACAGAAAACCAGCGCGGGCTTGATATTCCACATTTCGTAGATGGTGACTTCCAGGACACCTTCCTTGCAGGATCCCCTGACATACGGCGTAATGCTCGCTTCTACGGACCCGGAACAACTGCCTCCACTCCCACTCATCTCTATACTCACCAATCCTGTCAACGGCACCAACGGATCACCTGTCACAGTCCCATCCGGTGAGATCAGTACTTCCTCGCTTCCAAGAGCCCAGAATTCCAGCGTCTCCATGGGTGTCCCCACAATAAAGTGGTGATCGTATGTAAGGTACCAGCTTTCCATTTCCGAAGGACAACTGCCCACCGGCTCGCCTTCTTCCCCGAAAAAATTCTCATCCTGAACATCTGCCGCCGATATTGGCAGCTCTTCGGATTTCTCCGGCCTTTCCACTTCTTCACTCTCTTCTTCCCCAATCTGCGATGCACCATGAAAGAAACAGCCCGAAAGTGAAAAAAGTCCGATTATAAGAAATCCCATCACAGCAGCACTCTGCTGCATTTTTTGACCAGCCACACTCATGTCACACTCCCTCTTATTTCGATGCACCGCCTGGAATCCATCTGTAGAAATGAGGTTTTCAGAGATACGTTCATTATTAGACACAGGTGGTACCAGCGCTCAGGGTAGAACGCGATAAAATAACCATGCCGGTACCGACGGGCGGGGTGCAATCGCCAAATTATTCAATCTGCTCATAATAGGTAGATGCCTGAAGGAAATTTCAGATAATTACGGGGAGCAGTTATACTTAAATCATACAATAATTTACACAAATATACTGATTTGTGATATTTATTATCCATGACACGGGCCGACCGGGATTCAGCAATGGTTAAGTAAAAAAGGATTGGATTCTTCCCCTCACCACCCCATCCGGGATTAACTACACCGAAAGGCTGTTGTCTGCCAGGAGATATTCACCTGGCAGACAATATTGAATATGTTACTCATCAGTCCAAGAAGCCGGATCCAGTTCATCCGGATCTACCAACGGTACGAGCGGCGGCTCATAGCTCAGAATCCAGGTCTTGGCACCGCTGCCGCCCTGGAATGGATGCGTTTGCATCGAGCTTCCTGAAGCCATTAAAGGAAAGGTCAGATTCTTGTGCTCCGTTGTACCATACGAAGGAATATCGAACTGGATAGTGTCATCATCACAGGTCATTGTAAATTCCTGGTACTGCCAGTCTTCATAGATTGTCATCGACACCACTCCATTGGAGCAGCTGGCATCAATCGATGCATAGATATCCACAAAAGCGTGACCCGAGCAGAAATTATCTCCACTGATCAGTTCCGTGTACACCGCCCCTTCCAGCGTTTCCACCGGATCAACCGCTATCGTTCCATCTGCGTAAAAGTAGACCGGTTTATTCCCCCATGCTATTGCCTTCCAGGGGCCAAACGGTGTATCCACCTGAAAATTATGGCCAAAACTCAGGTACCAGGTTTGATCCTCAGTCGGGCAGTGTCCAAGTCGTTCTCCATCTGCAGATCCCTGCGCTTCCTCGCCATCACTGCCGGCAGGCAGCACAGGCTCTTCGCTTTCTTCATCGACAGCTTCCATCCCGGTATCCCGGGAAAGCAGAGCAGGGAGACTGCATGACAGCATCAGCATCAGCAGAACACTCAACCCGACCAACCTAACGAAGAGATAATGGCTTTTCCGTTTCATCCTTTTCCTCCCATACGATAAGTTTGTCCTCGCTCGATGCACAGCGATATCTATTTAATGCCAGGAAACCTTCACTGCCAAAGAATAGCCGAGCTTATTCTGCACCCGGACATTAGCATAAGAGTCCCCGTCACAATCATTAGAATCCTGCAGAGTCATCGATGTAGCAGTTGTTGTTTGGACCACTTCCACAATATGTCCGTTCTGACACACCCTGGCCTCAACCAGGTAAGCCAGGTCCACAGCCGGGGCAGCAGCGTTCCAACTGATCTTGACACTGCTGCCTGATCTGGATGCTTGAACCCCGGTCGGGCCTGCAACCGCCTCATTTGTTGGAAGAGGCGGATATACTACCGGAATCATATCAACCGGCACAGAAACCTCAACCGTTTCAGCAGAGACCCAGCAGTGAAACGCGGCCCCTTCCGGCTTGATCCATAGCCATGTAGCGTGATAATCCCTTCCATCGACAAGGGCAATATCACCCTCGTAGAAGGTAATGTGATAAAGATAAGCCGTACCGGGCCCATACCTGCAGTTTGCATCCATCGCTCCATTTGCGATTGGCGGTTCAGGCGTTGGTGACAGGCTCGGCGTGGCTGTTTCTGCCGGTGTCGGTGTTTGTGATGGTGTTTCCGTCCGGGAGCTGGTTGCAGTGGGTGTTATAGATACCGAGGGAGTAGGCATACCTGTTTCTGTGCTGGTAGGCAAGGGACGCTTTGTGGTTGTCATAAAAGGAGTATTGGATGCCTCAGCGGGTTCGCTTTCCACGTTCAGCCTGATTCCTTTGCATGCTGAGAGAAGCAGCAGTAGTAAAAAAAGCCGGTTCACTTTGCGCATGATTCTCACCTTCCGGCAGGGATCGCTGATAATGAAAAGAAGAATACAATAGAGAAAGCGATGCAGGGAGGCGCCTTTGCTCTTGACCGCTGCCTGGATTCGGTCACTGATGCTCAATACCTTAATATACAGGCAAACACCCATTTATGCGAAATGGGAAAAAAGGTCTATTCCACGTGCAGCTGTTGAAATATAAATTTCAATCAGCGCCGTCGCAGAATACGCTGCAAAAACAGGTTTGGAACCTCAACAGCCTCTGCCAAGCCCAGAAGCCGCGTGCTTCCATAGTAAAGCCCGGCACCACCCAGCACGCCGCCGGCAGATATAATCCAGAAAGGCATTCCGCTTCCCAAGTCCAGCAGAAGCCACAAAAAAGTCCCCATGGCCACTGTAGCGGCCAGCATACCCAGCAGAGGTTTTTTTAGCCGCTGGAAATTCAACCCGCCCAGCTTTTTTCGCAGCAAAAACAGCAGCAGCACACTTTCCAGTGCGGTAGCAGTGGAATTTGCCAGTGCCAGGCCGCCATGCGGCATCCATCCCACCATATTGAACAGAGCAGAAAATGCGAAACTCAATCCAACATTCAGTGTCATCGCACCTGCGCCGACAAACACAGGAGTGTATGTATCTTTCATGGCATAAAAAGCACGCACGATAATTTCCAGGATGGAATGGCCAACCAGTCCTGCTGCGTACCACAGCAGGGCCCACGCAACCTGTGAGGTGGAATGGGCTGTAAACGCACCGCGCTCGAACAACATCGCAACCAGCGGCTCACGCAGGAGGATCAAACCCACACACGCCGGCAGGGTCAGATACAGTACCCAACCGATAGTACTCGAGAAGGAGCTGCGCATGGCGGAAAATTCCTCCCGGGCAGCCTGTTCGGAAAATGTGGGCAGTGCAGCTATAGCAATCCCCTGCGCTATCACAGTCTGCGGCATGATCATCAATGAAAATCCCCAGGTGATGGCTGTCAGACTGCCTTCAGGCTGACCGGAAGCAAGGATTGAGTTAACCAGGAAGTTTAGCTGTACAACAGCCACACCGAGAAGCCGGGGTGCCATCAGGACCCCAACCTGTTTCACCGCCGGATTATGCTTTCCCAGACTCAACGAATATGGGCCGCCGTTCTTTCTCAGTGCCGGCATCTGGATGAGGAAGTGCAGGCCGGCTCCCAGGACGACGCCCCAGGCAAGCCCTTCAATTCCCCAGCGGGGGACAAGGAACAGCACTCCGAGGATCCAGCCAAAACGGTAGCTGGCGGGTGCCAGAGCCGGCAGCGCAAAATGCTGCTGGGCATTAAGGATTCCCATCAGGAGCCCACTGACACCAAAAATTACCGGTGCCGGCAGCATCTGCCGCAGCAGCCGCACGGTCAGTTGGATCTGAGCGGGATCCTCAAACCCGGGTGCAAAGACATTGGGAACCAGCCATTCCGCTGTCAGGAATACAATCACGGCACTGAGCGTCAACAACAGCAGAACCCAATTAACGATCGATGAAGCCAGATTCCAGGCGCCCTTGCGGTCTTCGCGGGCAAGAAAAGCAGTAAAGGTTGGAACGAATGCGGAAGCCAGTGCACCCCCAGCCATCAGATTAAACATAATCTCCGTTACCCTGTTGGCTGCATAAAAAGCATCCACATCCGCTGAAGTCCCGAAGGCTCTGGAGACAAGCATATTTGTGAGCAGCCCGGTGATGCTTGAAAGAGCCATCCCGGCCATAACAACTCCAGCCGCACGCGCGATCTGTCTGTTTCCCTGCGAAAATGGTTGGGCCATGGCAGCGATTATAGCAGGCTTGTATAGATTCGTCTCCCTTCAACCGATGCCGGAGGGTGCCCGGGGCTGCCCCCGGGGGGAGGTAGAATATAGGCTGGACAGAGCAGAATCAGATGTAAAGAACGTTTCTTTCCTGGACTGCAGCCTGTTACAGTTTTTGCTTCAAGGGATGTGGTTTGAGCCAGCCACAGGCATCTGTTCAACTACTATCCATTGGCAAGCATCGATAACGGAAATCCCTCTGACCATCCTGATAAATTTCAGACTTTTCCATTTTTATCACTTTAGCGTCGAAAACCCTTATGATTTCCACACAGTTATCTTTTATCCTATCCCTTCAGAAAGTAAGAACCGGTGTTAAAATGTTGTGTATGCTGCATACTATTTTTTCCGGAACGACTCTGCCGTTCAGTCCTTTATCCTCACGAAAAACACGCGTGCTCTTCCTGCTGTTCACTCTGTGGACACTTCTTTCTGCGTGTGCTTCAACAACCGGGCAGGAGGATCAGTCGCCTACCCGATTGCCGCCTGCATGGACAGCAACACCCGGCTCCTCTGCTGTTATGGGACCACCGATCCCCGCAGAAGTTCCTACAGCCGCACCGGATTATATGGATCCCGGTCCTCCGGCGCGATCTGAAAACTTCGAACCCCCACCGGCAACCGCTGAAGCAGGCAACGCCTGGAAGTCCGCAGTCGATGGCAAGACCATGCTGTATATTCCCGCTGGAGCCTCCTACCTGGGTGCACGGGATGATTATCGCCTGGCGGAGCCGGATGAACGACCACAGAATCGTATCACCCTTGATGCATTCTGGATCGCCGATACAGAAGTGACGAATGCCGAATACGAAGCCTGTGTCGGAACGGGAGCTTGTTCCACACCGATTTACACCGGTTCAGCCACCCGGGAAGAGTACTTCGGAGAATCAGCCTATGCAGATTACCCTGTCCTGGGCGTCCGCTGGTACCAGGCCCGGGACTACTGCGCCTGGGTTGGCGGGAGCCTCCCCAGTGAAGGTCAATGGGAGAAGGCAGCCCGCAGCCATGACGGCCGTCGCTACCCATGGGAATGGGTCGGCAGTGTCTACAACGGCCGCCAGGAAATACGCCTTAACTACTGCGATGCGGAATGCACCCACCCATGGGCTGATAACAGCTATTCCGATGGTTATGCCGATACTGCCCCGGTCGGTTCTTATCCAGCCGGCGCCAGCCCCTATGGTGTACTCGATATGGCGGGAAATGTGTGGGAGTGGACCAATGACTGGTATGCCAATGCAGCTTTCAAAGATATGGTTCTCGAAAATCCCACCGGCCCGGATTATGGTTTGGAAAAAGTGATCAAAGGCGGCTCATGGATGGATGGACTAAACGATGATGTTCCGGTGCTGTTCCGCTCTTCCAACCGTGCTTTCCGGTCTCCGGTGGAGGCATACAACGACCTCGGCTTTCGCTGTGTACTTCCGGCAGGTGAACCGTAGAGGCAAGTTCCACGGATTATGGGATAACACGGTCAATCATCATTACCAGACATTGGAAAACCATATCGTTCGCCGGTTAACTTGTCCGTTTCGTGACGCGATAATGAACGGATCCGTCGATAACGACCGGCCGCAGAGCTGTGCTGTGAGGGCGTGTTATATCAACCTGCTCCTGTCCAGAGAAAAATTTTCCTGGTCAGATCCTGCAAGGTAGAATTCCATTCAATGCGTATTGGCAGGTTTCAAGCACGATGGGATAACCCGCGTGATTAAGATAAATGGCTTTTGGGGAAAATTGACCGTTTGCAGGCACACCTGCCTGTTGGAAAACGCGGCTGATGGGTACTCCTCTATTCACCGCGCGAACAGATTAATTCGTAGAGCTCCGGCCGGCGGTCCGTCACAAGATGCAGCTCATATTTCCCGGGATCCAGGATGAGGTCCTTGGTTTCACTCTGCTCCATATCGCAATCAGCGATCAGCAGTTCCTCACATTCCTTTCCGCCCTCGGCCAATACTTCGCCGCGCACTCCACAGATCTGGCTGCGACCCAGGCTGGCCGTGCCGCGTTCATTGCCAACTCTGTTTGCAGCCGCTACGAATACCCGGTTTTCAGCCGCACGTGAAGCTACCATAAAGTCAGGATAGAACGAAGCTGCTTTCGGCCAGCTAGTAGGCAGCAGGATCGCCTCAGCACCCGCCAGCCCCATGATCCGGGCTGGTTCCGGGAAACGCAGGTCATAACAGATCAGCAGCCCGAATCTCCCCAGAGGTGTTTCAAACGGTGCCTCAAGCGCATTCCCTGGAGTAAGAAAACGATCCACACCCAGAGTCGGCAGGTGTGTTTTGCGATAAGAGCCGATCAATCCATCCGGCCCCAGGAAGGCCGCACTGTTGTACAAATGACCATCTGTCCCGCGTTCCAGCAAACCAACCACCACCAATAACCCTGTCCTGCGACACATTTCCACCAGATCTTCCGTGGCTGGGCCCGGGATCGTCTGAGCCAGTACTTCTGCTTCTGCGCGTGAAAGATCATACCCTGTCAACGAACATTCCGGAAAGACAAGTACCTGCACGTCCTTCTGTACAGCCCGTTGCATCCAGGCAGATATCTTCGCCAGGTTTTCCACCGGCTTCCCTATTGTTGTCTCGACCTGTGCTGCTCCAATTCGTACCATGGCCTCTACCTTATCTCCCGTTTTTTGGTCTTCCGGAGCCTGGTTCCCAACCATATCATCAACCTGTATTGTATTCCATTCCATGCGTGAACGAAGAGAGGATCAGCAAATTTTGAGTTAATAGCCGGGCTTGCCAATCAGGGTCAAACCGGTTGTTTACCCCTCACGCCCAATATGCCATACCTCCTCTAGCAACAATCAGCCGGGATTATTTTTTTTTTACCAGTGCGAATCGTTGACAGTGACAGAAATTAAGGCATAATAGTTTCAAATAAATCACAAACAGCGATGAAGAAGGAAAGTAGGCAGATCAACATCGTCAGAGAGATCGGGGCGTGGCTGAAACCCCGATTCGAAAAACATCTGCTGAAGTTCCCTTCTGAGCTGCCCGGGGGAACGATGTGCAGACATGGTCTGTACAATCCAGTAGTTCGGGCCGGAGTCTCACCGTTAGCTGGAGAAGTTGATCGCAGAAATGCTGTCGGCGAATAAGTGGATCCAGTTTTGGATCAAGCAGGGTGGTACCGCGGAATAACTCCGTCCCTTCACAGGACGGTTTTTTTTTATACAGCCTGAACACATGCGGATCCCGGGTTCCAATCCGCAAGGAGGAATGGTATGCAGCAAAAACTCAATCAATTGGAACAGCAGGCGCTGGCTGAACTGGAACAGGTCACCTCACAGGAAAACCTGCAGGCCTGGAAGGTTAAATATCTGGGCCGTTCAGCAAAGCTGGCCGACATCACAAAGAACCTGAAAGATGTACCGCGTGAGGAACGTCCCCAGGTCGGACGCCGGGCGAATGAAGTTAAACAAGCCCTGGAAGGGAGCTATCAGAAGCGGTTGGAAAACCTGCAGGATGCTGCCATGATACAGAACCTGGAAAAGGACCGCCTCGATGTCACTCTGCCCGGCCGCCCGGTCCAGCCGGGCCGGCTCCATCCGACAACCCGCACCCATCGCGAAATATACGCAATCTGGGCGGAGATGGGTTTCCAGATGTACCGTTCCCGCGAGGTGGAATCTGACGATTATAATTTCACCTACATGAACATGCCGCCCCACCACCCTGCGCGTGACATGTGGGACACGTTCTATACAAAGCAGGAAGGTGTGATCCTGCGAACCCACACGTCGCCCGGGCAGATGAGAGTGATGCGCGAGCGCGCACCCGAACCCATCCGGGTGATCGTTCCCGGCATGTGCTACCGCTACGAACAGATCAGCGCCCGTTCAGAAATCCAGTTTAACCAGATCGAAGGATTGGCAGTTGGGGAAAAAATTACTTTCTCCGACCTGAAAGGGACATTAAATTCCTTCGCCCGCCGATTCTTCCACCAGGGTGTGCGCACCCGCTTCCGCGCCAATCATTTCCCTTTCACAGAACCTTCTGCCGAAATGGACGTGGAGTGTTTTGTATGTGGCGGGGAGGGCTGTTCTGTATGTAAAGGAACCGGCTGGCTTGAAATCCTTGGCTGCGGAATGGTCCATCCAACCGTACTCAAGTACGGCGGCTACGACCCGGAAAAATACTCCGGCTTTGCCTTTGGTATGGGCCCGGAACGAATCACAATGCTCAAATACCGCATTCCGGATATCCGCTATTTCTGGGCGAACGATTTAAGGTTCCTGCAGCAGTTCTGAGCCGCCGCTTTTATCTGTAGATGCTAATTGAGGAAGGAAAAAACAATGAAAGTACCTCTTTCCTGGTTGAAAGACTATGTAGAGATCAACACCCCGGTGGAAGAACTCATCCACCGGTTGACCCTTGCCGGCCTGGAAGTGGAAGAAGTCCACTACGTCGGCTATCCGCTGCCGGAGCATAGCGAGACCAAAGTCGGCGGACTTGCCTGGGATCCGGAAAAAATCGTGGTTGCCGAGGTTCTTGAAGTTCTGCCGCATCCCGACGCCGACCGCCTTGTGCTGTGCCGAATAAACGACGGCCAGACGGAAGAGACAGCAGTCACCGGCGCACCCAACCTGTATGACTATAAAGGAAAAGGCCCTCTGGAGCAGCCGCTGAAAGTCGCCTACGCAAAAGAAGGTTCAGTGCTGTACGACGGCCATCAACCAGGCTGGGTGACGGCCACATTGAAGGCTACCAAGATCCGGGGGGTCCGATCCACCTCCATGGTATGTTCGGAGAAGGAACTCGGGATTTCCGAAGAGCATGAAGGGATTATGATCCTCGATCCCGATACACCTTTCGGGCCGCTGGTGAATGCCATAGGCGATATTGTTTTCGACATCGCCATCACCCCCAACATCGCCCGTAACGCAAATATCCTCGGTGTCGCCCGTGAAATTGCCGCTCTCACCGGTGAAACATTCAAACAGCCTGATTATAAAGTTCCCTGGGAGGGCGGATCTATTGAAGGCCGTGTGGGCCTTGAGATCAGAAATCCGGAACTCAATCCGCGCTTCGTGCTGGGGCTGATCGAAGGCGTCACCATCAAACCCAGCCCGATTTGGCTGCAGCTGCGGCTGCGCATGGCCGGCATGCGCCCGATCAACAACATCGTCGATGCCACCAACTACGCCATGCTTGAAATTGGTGAGCCGCTGCACGCTTTCGACTACGATATTCTCAAGCAGCGCGCAAAAGGAGGGATGCCGACAATCATCACACGACAGGCGAAACCCGGCGAAAAAATCACAACCCTTGATGATGTTGAACGCAATCTGGAAGAGTTCATGGTGCTGGTTACTGACACTGCCGGCGCACTTTCCATCGCAGGTGTGATGGGAGGCGCTGAAAGTGAAGTAACTGAGAATACCAGGAACATCCTGCTCGAGGGCGCAAACTGGGATCTCATCAACATCCGCCGTTCAACCAGTACACTCAAGCTGGATTCAGAAGCCTCATACCGCTTCGCCCGCGGTGTTCACCCCTCCATGTCGGAACTCGGTGTGCGCCGCTGCCTGATCCTGATGCACCAGCTGGCCGGAGGTGTGATTGCCGAAGGGCTCATGGATAAGTATCCACTTCCACCAGAACCTTCCACTGTTACAATCACCCCCACCGATGTACAGCGTAATCTCGGCATAGATCTCAGCCCGGAAGAGATAAGTGAGATCCTGTGCAAGCTCGAATTCAAAGTCGAGTCCAGCGGCAGCAGTCTGTCTGTCACTCCACCAGATTTCCGCCTCGACATCGGCGAAGGTATCATCGGTAAAGCGGACCTGATGGAAGAGATCGCCCGCATCTATGGCTATGACCGCATCCCGGAAACGATGATTGCCGATACCATTCCCCCCCAGGTTGGAAATCCTGCTTTCGAAAAAGAAGAAACCATTCGTGACACACTGGTCCGGCTCGGCCTGCAGGAAATCGTTACATACAGGCTGACCGCCCCCGAACGGGAGCAGAGAATCGAACTTAACACAGAGACAAACGCCTCAAACCCCTATATCGAAATCGCCAATCCGATCTCAACGGATCGCTCCGTTATGCGCCGCAGCCTGCTGGCAAGCATGCTCGAAATCGTTGAGAAAAATGCCCGCACGCGTGACCGCCTGGCTCTGTTTGAAATCAGCCCGGTTTTCCTCCCGCAGCCTGGGCAGGACCTGCCGGAGGAAAAGCAGAAGCTGGTTATCGCACTCAGCGGCAAACGGTCTCAACCACACTGGCAGGCAGGGGACCCTGAATCTATGAATTTTTACGACCTCAAGGGAATCCTGGCAGACCTGTTTTCCAGCCTTCAGCGAGGCGAAGTTAAATACAGCCCGGCGCAGGCGGAACCATTCCACCCGGGTAAATGCGCTGAAATACGAATTCAGGAACAGATCGCCGGTGTGTTCGGTGAACTGCACCCACAGATCGCCAAACGCTATGATTTTATTGCTCCGGTAGTGGCCGCGAACCTCGATCTGGAACTGCTCTTGAGCTTCTCTGACCGTTTTGACGTGGAGCCGGTGCCAGCGTATCCACCGGTCCTGGAAGACCTGGCTGTTGTTGTCGATGAAACCGTTCTGGCCGAGGATGTGGAAGCTGTCATTCGCAAGGCGGATAAAACGGTCATCGCAGACGTCCGTCTGTTCGACATGTACCGCGGCGACCAGATCGGAAGCGGGAAGAAAAGTCTGGCCTACTCCGTTGTCTACCAGGCACCCGACCGGACCCTGACAGACCAGGACGTCGGAAAGATACGCAGAAAGGTCATCCACCTGCTGGAGCGCGAGCTTCACGCAGAGCTTAGATCATAAAATCAGTTCCGGCGTTTTATTTTTGCTGCCCGAAGAACCACACTATCCGTTTACAGAGGCTGTCCCAAAACGACAGTCTCTGTTTCTTAAAACCATCGGACTGTGTGTCCATAAGGCAGATCATTCAGCAGGAAACAGGAACGTCGTCAGACAGAACGCTGGTTCATACATCCCGGAGGATCCCCGCCGGGAACCTGCAACCCGACTGGGCTCATAATTGCGATTCCAGAGACGGAGAACAATACCCAAAACTTTCAGCCGGAAGGGGAGACTCTCCATCAACTTTACATCAAACCGGATTGGTACTATTGTTAACTCAGAAAAACAGATACATAACTTCAAGCATTTCCGGATGAATAAAATGCCCGAGATAAAAGAAAATATCACACCCAGAGCCCGTGTAAATACCGCCATCTCCCATAAACAGCCTGACAGAACCCCGGTAGACTTCCTGGCTGTTCCTGAAATCTGGCAGAAACTGACTGAAGGTCAGGATTCCGGCGTGAATCCGGCCGGATCTCCCTGGTTCGACCGCTCCTGGGAGTCTCTGCTGAGGGACTTGCAGATCGACTGCCGGCTGGTTTCTTATGATCAATTCTGTGATCCCCCGGAATCCATTCTTCATCCCGGCGCATCCATCGATTGGTATGGTTCCCTGAGCCGCTCCACTCCAAACCGTATGTGGCGGCAGCGGACACCAGATGGCCACCTCTTCGATATCTGGGGAAGACAATTCGGAGTCTTCCAACACCCTTCCGGAGCATTTGAAGAACTAACTGCCTATCCGCTGGGCTCTGCAGAGTCCCCCTCCGACGTGGATACCCACATCTGGCCCGAACCTGATTGGTGGAACTTTTCCGAAGTCCCCGAACTGATCAAACAGCTGGATGCCAGCGAAGAATACCATCTTCGCTACCGTATCGGTTCTGTATTTGAGGTTGCCTGGCAGCTGCGCGGGCTGGATATCTTCTTGATGGATCTTGTTATCAACCCTGATATCGCAGCACGCATTATGCACAAATTAACGGATATTTATGTTGAGATCACAGATCGGTTCCTCACTGCGGCAGGCGATCGAATCGACATGGTTTATTTTTATGATGATGTTGCAACCCAGAATTCGCTGATGATTTCAAAAGACATGTGGGCGAGGTGTATAAGGCCCCACCACGCACGCCTGATAGAAATCGCAAAAAAATACAACAAACCCGTGATGTATCATAGTGATGGAGCCCTGTACCCCCTGCTTCCCGACCTGATTGAGTTGGGCATCAATATTATCAACCCGGTCCAGACAGATGCAAAGGACATGGATCCTGTCAGGCTGAAGACAGAGTTCGGCAGCCGGCTTTCATTCCATGGGGGTATTGATATTGCCCACACCCTGCCCTCCGGGACACCAGCGGATGTAAAGCATGAAGTTCAGACCCGCATCAACCAGCTGGGAGCAGATGGGGGGTATATCATGGCAAGCTGCCATCATATTCAGGCTAACACCCCCGCCGAAAATGTGAGGGCAATGTACGATCCTGCGATACGGTGAAACGCAACCGGCCGATCTGTGTACACCAGCAGGTGTGCATCATATACGGAGGTGTACCCCTGCCTATCCGTCTCCGCTTTCCTGTTCCATCACCTTTTCCGCCTGCAGAAGAAGCTGGGATACCATCGCTGCCAGAACCATCAGGAAATCAAGATCACCTTCAGTAAATACCCGGTCTGAGGTTTTATTGATAGCCTCGATCACACCCAGGCGACGTTCACCATCCAATAAAGGCACGCAGGTCATCGTCCTGGTCTGAAAACCGATCTCCTGATCGACCGCAGGTGAAAAATCGGGGTCCAGGCGCACATCCGGCACCACGCGCGGCGTGCCGTGTTCCAGTACCCAACCAGCTATTCCTTCTCCCTGTGCCAGGCGGTAGCCCTGCAGGCGCTCGCTGGCCTCACCCTGCACTACCGCAAAAACGAGATCTTCAGAATCTTCATCCAGCAGAAGGAGGGACCCGTCCCGTGCACCCACAGCATACAAAGAGGAAGACAGAACGTTGGCCAGGAAACCAACCACATCCGTGTCTGAATCCAGCATCCTTCCAAGCTGCTGCAGCTGGAACAGGTTGTGTATATAATCCTTGACCAGTGTCAGCTCTTCCCGGAGCAGCCATGATTCATCCCGCAGCCGCACTACCTCGGCCTGCAACGCCCGTATCGGAGATCTTGAGTCCATAGGCGTCCCTCCTGACTTGATGCTTCCATATTAGCATGACTTTACTACCTTTGCCTCCTGCGCAAAACACCGCACCGGTGCTGACAGCCTAAAACCTGCGAAGAACACCTCAGTCTCTCTTAAGACAGAAGAGGCTGGCAATTACCAGCCTCTTCTGTTTCTCTCGCAGATATGTTCAAGGATCAGTTCAGCTGTACGACATCCGCTGCCTGAATCCCCTTCGGGCCGGAGACAATGTTAAATTCCACCACCTTGCCCGGTGTCAATGTGTAGTCTTCCTCTGCTGAAAGAGCACTCTGGTGGACGAAGATATCATCTCCCTCCCCCAGACTTAGAAAGCCGTATCCACGAATCTCGTTGTACCACAACACTTTGCCTTTTACCTTCTCACTCATCCCGCATATACCTCCTCATTATTGCCTTCAGCAACCGCTCTGGTTATGATTTGATTAGTCTGAAACCTTCCGGAACAAAATCTGTTCCCATCCATTGGAGTCGCTATGGAAATCTATTTTTCATGTTCTCTTACTGGAGGTCGGGATGATGCTCCCGTCTACCAGCAAATTGTTGCTTATCTCCTCGGCCGGGGCTTCACGGTTCCAACCCATCATCTTGCACACCCCGATGTAATGCATCAGGAACAGATCGTGGATCCCTTCGAGGTGTTCCAGCGCGATATCAACTGGCTGAATGGATGTGATGCCGTCGTGGCTGAAGTCAGCACTCCATCCCATGGTGTCGGCTATGAAATTGCCTATGCCCTTGGACTGGAAAAACCTGTTCTTTGCTGCTTCAAGGAGGGCACCGCAGTCTCAAAAATGATTACCGGCAATACGACCTTCGGGCTTACACTGGCTTCCTACAGGGCAATGGTCGATCTGATTCCCCGGCTGGATGCCTTCCTGAGCACCAACTTCGCCTCATCTTCCTGATGAAATCCAGCAAAGATGTTTTACTGCTGTGAAGGTACACTGTCCTGCATCAGATGCAAAATCTGCTGCCGGGTATTATCATATCGTTTGCTGACAAGTTCCGACAGTCTGGTAAGCATCATCAAGCCCGAATCGGTAAACGTATCAAACAGCGCTCTGAAGTCCGGTCCGTTGGTATACAGCAATGCGCAGTCAGTCATACTTACTGCGCTTGAACTGTATCGCTCCCTGCCCAGGACAGCTGACCAACCAAATACGCCACCCTGTTCAATTACTGCTATGGTTAACGGTTCCCCGTCATCCGGCTTGAACCGAATCGCAATCGTCCCCGTAAGAACAACGTAAAATTTATCCGCCGGGGCAGATTGAAAAAACAGGACAGTATCTTCCCGGTCCTGTTCCCGATGGAAGACTGATGCGATTCGAGTCAGATCCTGCCTGGCCATCCCGGAAAAAAGCGGGATGGTTTCGAGCAGTTTTACGTTAATGGTCATATTAATGGACTAGTTTAGCGAAACCAACGGTTATATTTAAGTGGCAACCATCCCGATTTCAGCGACATACTTCCCGAACTCATAAAAAATAAAGCACTCAGCACTTGTTTCGCCCGGGATATGCTAAAAATCCCTTTTCACTGCATCCTGAGCCCACACCTCACAGTTCCGCCCTATCGCAGTCCAACCGGCGGAATCCATTCTCGTCCTGACACTGCAGGAATAATCCCGGTCCCACACCATGGTCAACCAGACAGGTTTCATGTATGCTTTATGCGGTACGAAATATAAAGAAGTGAGGCAGGGCATGTATTGGCTGCTTAGCGGGAATATAATAAATCCACTATTACTCGGGTTGCAGTGTCTGCTGTGGTGTACAGGGGGATGGCTGCTCACCATTTTGTATTTCAAACCCGGAAAGAACAGCCTGCTTGTCGGGATAAGTCTGGGGCTGACCCTGCATCTCGTCTTCAGCAACCTTCTTGGCAAGATCGTTCCAGTTGGCGCAGGTTTCTGGATTGCAGCAGCGATCGTCCTCGGAGCAGGGATACTGGCAGCAGTGCTGGAGAAAAGAGAAATCCCCCGGCCCACCTCCAGTGACCTTCTGCCGCTTCTTTGGCTTCTGGGTCTCACTCTGTTGATCACATTAATCGGCAGGGGTGTGGGCATCTTCGACGACCGTAAAAACCTTGCCCTGATTTCCACAATGGCTGCGGGCGATATTCCGCCGCACTTTTATATGAACCCCGGCTTCCTTTTTTCCTATCATTATGGTTTTCAGCTCCTTGGAGCCAACCTAATGCGCACTGGCGGCTTCTTCCCCTGGAGCGCATTTGATCTCAGCAAGGGTTTCACAGCGGCTCTGGCAATTCTGATGTGCTACACATGGGCGGCATCCTTTCTGCGTTCCACAAGCGGGGGAATCTGGGCAGCGTTTCTGTTTACCTTTGCTTCCGGGGCAAGGTGGCTGCTGCTGCTTGTTCCCCAATCGCTACTGATTAAAGCCGGTGAACACATAACCTTCTGGGGCAACAGCGTCCTGAGCGGCGATTCGCTTCTTGATGCTCTCACGTCTCCCTGGGTCCTTCAGGGGGGGCCTCCATTCCCAATCCCCTTTGCCTATAACAGCGGAGTCTTCCCGCCGTTCATTCTGGGGGCACAGGCTGGTCCACGATCCCTGGGATGTGTCACGCTGTTTCTGGCCTTGCTGCTGATTCCCCTCCTGAGGAACTGGCGGGGATCTGCCTTGCTGAGTATCGTTTTCGCACTCTGGGCGCTCACAGCAGAAGCTGCGTTCGGTTTGATTCTGATCGGCTTTGTGCTCTACAGCCTGCTTATGTGGGCGGGTATAGCAAAATTTCCGGACCGCATACTCTGGTACAGACTGCTGCTTGCCTTCGTCCTTGGAGGGCTGTTAAGCCTTTTCCAGGGAGGCACCTTTACCGAAATCGCAAGGAACCTGTTCCTGGAAAAAGGCGGCTCGGCCTTGCTGGGTAACGGCGCATCCCCCTTTGCCTTTCGTATATCCCCCACCATTATTTCCTCCCACCTCGGAGCTCTTTCCATCTCAGATCCTCTCCAGCTCCTTGTTGGTTTAAGCGAGATGGGCGCTGCCATACTGATGATCCCCCTGGTGCTGTGGAGTATGAAACGCTGGCTGCAGGAAGGTGAACTGGCCGGCACGATATTTGCCCTGAGCGCCCTCACAGGCATACTTCTGCCCTTGTTCCTCGCATATGATGTCGATCGGGACATTACACGCCTGAGTACCTACGGCCTTATGGGCTTTGTTCTGCTCTCCCTGCCTGCCCTTTTGAGATGGGCGTCACGCCTGCAGCAGCGCACCGCCGCTGTCCTGCTCTGCACCTGGACAGGCCTGCTGTGCTTCGCCGGACTGATTATCCTTGGGTCGCTGCTCACCGCTCTGCCCGCTGCCACCTTCGGCGATGACATCACTCCGCTTGATGCTGCTATGACCCATGAGCTCTGGAATCAGCTGGAACCGGAAACACTTGTGCTCGATTCGCACGAATGGCGCTCGGTCGTCGTCACCGGGCGCCTAATCCGCTCCTCCCAATCCAGCTTCATCAGACTGGCGGAATGGGAGAATCTGGTCGCCAATCCGGTTCCGGAAGAAATGGTCCGGTCTGGCTACTCTTATGTATACATGGACGATGCATGGTGGAAGCAGCTTTCACAGGAAGAAAAATCAGCACTGGAAGCCCCCTGTGTGGAGCTTCTATTGAGAAAGACAGATAATTGTGCTGACTGTGGGCGCCGGCTGTTCGCCCTTCAGGCCTGCGGATCTGAGTGAACCGGGGCGGTGCCTTTTCCATCCTGCTTCCTCATGATCCTTCTTTGCTCCGAAAGCAATTCAATATCATCCTGATCCCTGGATATTAATTCTCTCTTTACAGTCCCTGAAAAAATCCCCTTGACGTTTGCGACAACTTTGATTATATTAATTGATGCAAGCAGACATCTGGATGCCCCCCTCATCTAGATGTCTGCTCTGCAATTAAAGCGACAGACTCATTTTATTTGGCAATCTGCACTATTCTGCAACTGGTTCAATTCGCAGCTGCCAGAAAACGCTCCGCTTCCGCAAGGTCCTGTGGTGTATTAATGTTAAAGAAATTTATCCCCCAGGGATCAAACCCGGCCAATACAGGATCAGAGATCAACAGCACCCGGACTTCCGAAAAAAAACTGGTCAAACGCTTTGCCTTTCGTGCCAGGGACTGTTGAACAGCTGGAATGCATGTCTTGGCGTACACAGCGTGCATGGGTTCATAATAACCAGCCCGATAGGGGACTACGACATCAAAATCATGCGCCCGATCCAGCATATAACGAAACAGATCAGCGTTGACAAAAGGCATGTCACAGGCAGCTGCCAGCACCGGATCGCCACGCGCAGCTTCCAATGCCGTCAGCAACCCATTCAGAGGACCGGTACCAGGCACCAGATCCTGCACCAATCGGATACCAAGATACGCCAGCGGCTCCGGGTTATTGCTGGTAATCAGGAAATCCGTTCCAAGACCCTGCAGGCGATCGACCACATGCTCAATCAGAGGTTTATCCATCAGGGGAAGAAGCGCTTTATCCTGCCCCATTCGGGAAGATTTGCCACCAGCCTGGACAGCGATACTGATCATACAAATATTGTACTTTATTCCCGGGGTGCACCGACAACAGGTATAATAATGATACACAACAGACTGATCCGGCTGGCCGAAACATGCAGGAAGCCCTGCAATGCCGGGACCAGACGGATTCAGGAAAACATGGCAGTCGCTTGATACTGCCGAGGGTGTTACAGTTGGTCCTGATCCAGGCTAAAAATGGCTTCCGAGGAAAACGATACGATGTCTCTCCCGGCTCAACAGGTAAAATTGATCCTCACCTATGATCCCCCTTTTGAAGAACGAGAAGAATATGTGCAGTTTGTGCTCGGGCGCTTCTTACCCACACTTGAGTACATGGGTCTGAAACTCTGTGACTCATGGCATACTGCCTACGGCAGCTATCCACTGCGATTGACTGGCTTTCTCGCCTCTGATCCGGAAACTCTAGAGACAGTTCTGCTCTCAGAGACATTCATCGAGCTTGAAGGAACCCTGAAAGGGCTTGTTAATAATTACAGACGTAAGATAGTTCCGGTCCGAACGCCTTTTCCCTACTGACTGTCCTTTCGACCGATACTACCCCATACTAATCTCCTACAAACCTGCTTTCCTATTAAAACCCTTCCATGCCAGGGCATGATAGACGGGCATTTGCGTTTCCAGGCCGCGATCCTTTATCCGATTGATCCATTCCAGCTCGATATGGTCTCCATCGGAAAAACAAGCCTGGCTGAACTGCAGCTTCTTTCCGGTGGACATATTCTGGTAGAAGTTTGCTTCTTCGAGAAAACGGCTTTCAAGAAGATCGCGTTCCGCCTGGAATGCAGCCAGCCGGACTGCATAATCGCGCAGCACTTCCCGGTGCAGAATCTCATGCCGCCACCAAAGTGATTTGTTATCGTATTTGCCGGCTGGTTTCGGGCCGGTATCCGGCAAACCTGCCTCTATCCATACCGGTTTAAATACTGCTGTACAGGGGGTGGATGTACCCGTTAACCAGTGAACGGTTCTTTCCGGATCCAGTGCCGCTGCCCATGAGCCTGTTGTCTGGCTGACACGAATAGGGCCAAATCCGGCATGCATGCAAACCGCAGCGCCGGTCAGCCCTTTTACCGGTGTGAAAGAATCTCCCGCATGTTCGCCGTGATCGCGCAGAATTGCCATCATATCCTTCAGTGTGAGCGATCCCTTGCGAGCTTCCAACAGAGCGCAGCTGCGCTTCTGGCGTGATCGGCCATCAGCGAAATGTGTATAGAGGAAATCCGAGTAGTTTCGCCCAAAATGGAACTCTTCTCCTCGCCTGCACCATCCCTTTTTACGGGCGAAATCAACCAGCTGATCCGATGCCAGGTCCCACTCCGAACCGATTGTGATTGCATTGGAAATCGCACGTACATCGCGCACTTTCTCTGCAGCCCAATGCTTGCCGGCAGTTTCCAGCACCCAGGCTGAATCCGCATCCGCAAGAAGGAAGCTGTTGTGATAGTACAGCGAATGAGTGCTGCTGTAGTTGCCCGACTGGCCAAATTCCTCCAGCAGCTCAATAATGATATGCATGGCAGCTTCTGCTGTGTCCCCGCGCTCAAGCGCCAGGCGCAGAAGATCCATTCCGATCAGACCCGGACCCTTATCATAAGGGACACGGGTAAAAACTGCTTCATTACCAATGACCACACCATGCTCATTGGCTCCCATTTCTGCTCCCCAGATCCAGTATGGCTGTGAAAGCATAACTGCATTCGTTTCCCGTACCTGGGGAATCTCCCGGTAGGTACACTGAACTTTGCTTCCTGCCGGGTGCACGGCTCCGGGGAAATATACCAGGGCCTGTGCCTCATTCGGTTCACGGTCACTGTTTTTGGCGAAAAGAGTCAAGCCGTCTGCTGTAGCAGACTTTAACGCAACCATCGTATCGCACATACCAGCGTATCCTTCCTCACCAGCTTGGGGTTATTATCAACAGCCGATGTTCCTGCAGTGCCAAATATCACGGCAGTATAACCGAAACTTGTAGAATCACAAAATCGAAGCAGGCGCTTTTCCCGGACACCGGGAAAGCGGTATACTTTCAGAAAATGCGTGGTACACAAGTTCATAATCAGATTGCACCCCAAGGAGACTCCTCATGAGCGTCGCTATCCGATCCCATGAAAGCATAAGCGAACAGGAATATAAACGCAGAATCCGCGCCTGGACCATGTATGACTGGGCTAATTCTGCATTCGCCACCACCATCCTGGCCGCTGTTCTGCCTGTCTACTACAGCCAGGTTGCCGGTGCCACACTCTCAAGCCCTGCGGAAGCCACTGCGAAATGGAGTTTTGGCCTGAGTATATCCCTATTCATCATCGCACTTCTATCTCCCATCCTGGGTACGATTTCAGATGTGATTCGCGGGAAGAAGCGATTCTTGAGTATTTTCGTTGGAATGGGAACAGTGGCAACCGGACTGCTGGTTCTCGTTAAAACCGGCGATTGGCTGCTGGCCTCCATCCTTTTCATTATTGCCCGGATCGGTTTCACAGGCGCCAATGTTTTTTACGATGCACTGCTTCCGCATGTTGCCCGTGAGGAAGATCAGGATGTGGTGTCCACCCGCGGGTATGCACTGGGCTACCTTGGTGGAGGCATCCTGCTGGCGATTAATATAGCAATGATACAGATACTACCGGGGTTGTGGGGCTCCCGACTTTCGTTCCTCAGCGTGGGTATCTGGTGGGCGGTATTCTCCATCCCCATATTCACCCGAATCCCCGAACCACCCGCAGCCACCGCGAAATTAGGCCCGGGTGAAAATGTTCTATCCATCAGCTTCAAGCGCCTGAGAAATACATTCAGAGATATCAGCCGGTATAAAGAACTGTTTAAATACCTGCTCTCCTTCCTGATTTACAACGATGGGATCGGTACAATTATCGGAGTAGCCGCTATTTACGGCGCTGAACTGGGCTTCGGCAGCATTGAGCTTATCCTGGCGCTGCTGCTGGTACAGTTTGTCGGTATTCCATACAGTTTGATCTTCGGACGGCTGCCTGACGTTAAAACAAAACGCCGGCCTTTCTTCCTTGCCTTTATCCTCTTCAACGTGATTGCTCTACCTGCTTTGGGCCTTATAGGCGCTTCAGCCCTTCCAGGAGAATTGACCGGAGGACCGCTGCCGGCTTACCAACCCACAGAAACAGCTGCTGGAGAGGGTATTTTCACTGTGGACCATGATATGCTGACGTTTACCGGCACATGGGACACGGTCACTCTGTCTGCAGACGAGTTGAAGACAGACTATGATGTCTCCTACGCACAGACAGCCGATCCAGAAGCCAGCCTGCTGTTCCACTTCAACGGTCAGAAATTCCGCATCGGTTTCAGCACTGGTCCGGATTATGGAATCTGGGAAGTCCTGCTGGATGGTGAGCCCTATATCGATGAAGGCACAGGGGAGATTCTTCTGATTGATTCCTACAATCCCACCTTGCGCTATGGTGCAGCCCGCATACTTACTGCCCCTAATCCTGGTGAACATGAGGTGGTTCTCCGCCCTGCTGAAAGTAACAATCCGGAAAGCACTGGTTCACTTCTTTCTATCTCCGAACTCGAAGTTCTGGCTCCGGTTCGCAGCAGCAATCTGGGAATCATCATTGGACTGATTTTTGCGGTTGAACTGGTGGGCCTGCTGTTGTCCTGGCTGCTGGGTCCCATGCTGTTTACCCGTTTCGCCCAGCTTTTCAACACCAAACGCAGCATTCTTCTGTCGCTGTGTGTTTATTCCGTAATCGCAGTCTGGGGCTTCATCCTGGACTCGGTCATCGAGTTCTGGTGCCTTGCCTGGATGGTTTCCATCGTACAGGGCGGCAGTCAGGCACTCAGCCGCAGTATGTACGCTAGCATGTCCCCGGCGGCTAAAAGTGGCGAGTTTTTCGGCCTGTTCGGGATCATGGAAAAGTTTTCTTCAATCCTGGGGCCGCTGGTATTTGCTGGAGCCGTAGCCATCTTCGGCAGCAGCCGTCCGGCAGTATTGGGCGTAGTCGCATTCTTTATCGTTGGCGGCCTGCTGCTGACACGCGTGGATGTCGAAGCCGGAAAAGAAGCTGCCCGCCGCGAGGATGCCTTGTTTCTGGCTGAGCAATAAGTTTTCCACAGCGACGCGCCGTTCTCTGTCGGGCAAAACCGAGATATAAACAAACGCCGCTGGTGAGATTCTCAAATTTGAGCATTATCACCAGCAGCGTTCTTATTATTCCCGAAGGTATTACGATGGGGATTAATTCCGGAATAGCACAGTGTTGATAGTGCCCTCAGGCACGATTCATATCCCACAGCATACGCAAACCATCAAGTGTCAGCCAGGGAGCTTCGATAGTTATCGCATCCGTTTGCGCTGATATCAGAGAAACCAATCCGCCAGTGCCGATGACTTTCATATCCTCGCCAAGGACCGTGCGAAATCTTGCAACCATCCCTTCCACCAGCGATACATACCCATACATCAAACCCGATTGCACAGCATGAATAGTGCTGGACCCAATAACATCGGGTGGGAACGCAAGGTCCACCCTGCTTAGTTTGGCAGCCCGCTGGAACAACGCATCCGCAGCTATACCCACTCCGGGAGAAATAGCCCCTCCAAGATAGTCCCCCTCACGCGTTATCGCATCAAAGGTCGTTGCAGTTCCAAAATCCACCACACAAGCCGGGCCACCATACAACGCCATAACCGCCACCGCATCCACGATCCTGTCTGCCCCAATCGTATGCGGCTGGTCGAGCTTGATTTGTATTCCTGTTTTGACTGTTTCATCCACAACAAACGGCTGCTGGTCTAAATACCTGCTGCTTGCCGCGATAAAAGTGCGCGTCAGGGATGGAACCACAGATGCAAGTGCAACCCCCTTCAGGTCTGCCGGTGTTACACCCGTGAATTCCAGCAGCCCCAGTATCTGCAAGCCATATTCATCCGGCATCCGGTCGTGGTCTGTTGCCAGGCGCCAGGCTGCCTCTCTCTGGTCACCAAGGTATATACCGAGGGTAATATTTGTGTTACCAATATCCACTGCGAGCAAATAATTTCGCCCTTCCTGCGTTTTCTGTGTATCCATCAGTTATCTCCTGGTTTGCATGTGTGTCCCGTCTCAAAATTATACTTGAAGGGCACTCCAGACCTCTCTCCCCTCGTATTTTATTTTACAGATACTTTATACTTTTTTATATAAACTGCCTGTATCCTAGTATGGATACATGGTATGGCTTATACTGAAAGCAAACCTCCTCCATAAATGTAGAGGGATCTTCTTCAATGACGCTTCCCACCTGATTTCAGATGGCCTTTTCGATCCTCTTATCCCTCATCCTGAACAATACCGGAGCAAATTCAGCATTACCTTGCATCCACTACCTAAGCAGCAAAGAACAAACAAATACTGCAACGTACCGCTGCAAAACCTGTCCATCCATTTATTGTAATATCGCAGCGATACAGTAAAACAACAGGAATGATGATTAAAAAACACAAAACGCCGGGATTAGAAGCAGAATCCGTTGAAATCGGGAAGTGTTATTCCTTCCTGAAGCAGGCAGGATACCCGCTGCTTACGATCGACCAAAACCGCGTCCTGTGGGCTTCTGAAGAAGCTGCGGATCTACTTAAAGTCAATTCCAACACACTGCCTGGAAAGACAATCACCTCCTTCCTGCCGGGAGCAGACTCCTTCACCTCTATGGCTGTAACAGAAACCATAAAGGGAACTTCAGATGTTAATGGGCAAACAATCCACATTACAGCAATCTCGCCCGAACCGGACAACCCTGAGTTGAAGCTGCTCTTCCTGCAGCAGGCTCCGTCAACAGACGCCACCGAAACGACGTCCCATATAGAGAAAATGCATGAGGCTGTCATCCACCAGATGTATGATGGGCTGATTGTCATCCAACATGACAGGGTCCAATTCCTGAACCCACAGCTTGCCCGGCTGGTTGGGTATTCGATGGATGAAATCAAAGGCGAGCTCTTTTCAAAATTCATTCACCCGGATGAACTCTCCCGCGTAATGGATTACTATCGCCGCCGCCTGACTGGCGAAGAAGTCCCAAGAGAATACGAAACCTGTCTCCTGGGAAAAGATGGTAGAAAAATCGATATTGCGTTACACGCCGGCCTGATCCCGTACGAAGGAGAGCTGGCCGACTTTGTTGTTGTTCGTGATCTCTCTCGCGAAAAAGCCATGCAGCAGTCACTTTTTGCCAGTGAAGAACGGTTCAGCGCCATTTTGCAGAACCTCTCCGAGATGATCTGGATCGCCGACGCTGATGGCACCATCACCTTTGAATCTCCTTCCACACAAAAAATACTCGGATATGAGTCGGGCTGGCTTACCGGTCGGAATGGATTTAACTACATTCATCCGGATGATCTGGAATCCACGATCCTGGCACTCTCCGAAGTGGACCTGAATGAACAACCGGGTGAACCAACAGAATTCCGCTTCCGGCACAAGGACGGCCACTGGGTTTTTCTGGAAGCACTAGGACAGAATCTGAAAAACGTGCCCGCCATCAATGGGCTGGTTCTTACCATCCGGGACATCACTGAGCGTAAGCAGGCTGAAAGTCAGCTCCATCATTCCGAGGAAAGATACCACAACATTGTCGACCTGGCACCGGATGGCATTATTACAGCCAATCAATCAGGGGTTATTACCTCCTGCAACCAGGCGTTCCTTCAACTTTCGGGGTACCAACTCGAGGACATCGTCGGCAAACATTTTACCCGCCTCCCCACATTGGCAAAGCAGGATATTGAGGAGTACGCCGCCTTGCTCAAGGCAATTTTTCAGGGATCGATCCAGCGAAGCTATGAGTTCCGCTGGAAGCATGCAGATGGATCCCGTCGCTGGGGGGAAGCGCATGTCAGCCTGATGCACAGTTCTGACGGTGCCAGGCAGCTGCAGGCTATCGTCCAGGATACTACCGAGAAAAAACGGACCGAGATGCTGTTTCAGGCACTGGAACAAGCCTCCCTCGCGATCGCTGCCAAAAATACTCCACAGGAAATCTACCAGACCCTCGCAGAAGTTTTTTCCAGGATCGGTATTTCGAGTATGATCTTTTTATTCGACGAAGAAAATTATTGCATCCGGCCTGCATATCTCGGCCCTTCCCGGAAAACGATCAGTATTGCAGAAAAATTGGCGCGTATGCGCATTGAAGACTACACACTTTCTATCCAGGATTTTTACCCATTTGAAAATATCATCAGGTATCGGACAACGACATACCATACTACACTGGAAGATATTTCTCAAAAAGCACTCCCGGGGGTTCCTTCTGCTGTTATTCAAAAAATCCTCCAGCTTTTTGGCTATACCCGGCTGATCGCCGCCCCAATCATCACTGAAAATAAGACAACGGGAATCCTCTGCGTCTTTGCTGATAACATGCTCGAAAGAGATACCTCAGCTATCAGCCTCTTTGCCCAGCAGCTTTCAAGTGCCCTGGAAAAAGCAACCCTCCTCGAACAGGCCAGGGCAGAATTGTCCCACCGTACCCGGGCAGAACAAGCGCTGCGCGAAAGCGAGGCAAGGCTGCTGTCCCTCATCAACGCCTTCCCGGAACCCACCTACCTGATCGATCTCAATGATAGTGTGCTCGCTGCGAATCACTCCTTCATCACCGCAACCGGCAAGGATTCAACGCAGGTCCTAAACCACTCGATTTACGACCTGCTTCCAAAGAAAATCGCGGAGGAGCGGCGGATAACGATTGATCAGGTCAAAAAAACAGGAAAGGGAATCGCATACGAAGATTCCAGGGGTAAAAGGGACTTTATCAACTATATCCACCCTGTTCTTGATATAGGCAAGAACCTTTCCCGTATCGCAGTTTTCAGTGTCGATATCACCGACCAAAAACAAAATGAAGTAAGAATTAAACGGTTGTTGGACAGGCAGATTTCACTCACACAAATCTCTGTAGCTCTCAGTGCCCAGAACAATACTGAACAGATCTATGATCTGATCTGCGAACATCTCCGTAATTCGCTCGATGTCCTCAGCTTTCAGGTGTCGCTGTACCAGCCTGAAGTCTCATTGCTGCAAACCGAATTCCTCCATTATCAGGGAAAAACACTCGATCCCAGGGCAGTACAACCTGTCCACCATGATGAAAATTCCAGCAATCTGCAAAGCCAGGTAATTCAAACCGGGGCTCCTGTGTATCTTACAACCCCCAAATCGGAAGAAAACACCGGGATCCAGGAAATGCTGCAAACTGAAGCGGCCTTCCAGCATCCTGACCTCACGGAATACAAACCGGAAATTATTAAGTCCCTGCTCCTGACCCCAATGAAAATCGGTGGAATCACCATTGGTATTTTGCAGATATCGAGCATGAAAACAAATGCCTATGACCAGGCTGATATTGAATTTCTGTCAGCACTCTCCGGGATGACTGCTATCGCAATTCAAAATTCTAAATTGCTGGCACACTCGCAAAGGCAAACACAGCAGGTGCAGCAGATCATCCGCTCTGTCCCGGAAGGTGTGATCCTGCTCTCATCCGATTATGAAATTATCCTTACCAATCCTGCAGCGAACAGCTTTCTGGATATCCTGGGCAGGGCAGACCCGGGTGATCCCCTGCAAAAGCTGGGTAACAGAACAATCGAGGAAATTCTCGAGCAGCCGCCGGAAGGGCTCTGGCATGAAATAGCACTTGAGGAGGCTTCCCAGCCCAGGTTTTTCGAGGGACTCGCCCGCCCTCTTTCCTCAGTGTTTCCGGCAGAAGAATGGGTCCTGGTTTTGCGGGAAGTCACCCAGGAACGAGAGATCCAGCAGCGTATCCAGCAGCAGGAACGGCTAGCAGCGGTCGGGCAGCTGGCGGCAGGAATCGCCCACGACTTTAATAACATCATGGTACCGATCATTTTGTATGCTGAAATGATGCGGGAATCTGCTGATCTTGCTGAAGAGCTGAAAGAACGAGTGGAAATCATTCTCAAACAATCCCACCGGGCGGCATCCCTGACACAGCAGATCCTGGATTTCAGCCGCCGCTCAATGATAGAGTCTATCCCATTGAGTCTGAAGCCCTTCCTGAAAGAAATGAAACGGCTGCTTGAAAGAACTCTTCCCGAAAATATCCATATAGAACTCAAGATACTGGTCGAAGAACCGGTTATCCTTGCCGACGTCACCCGCATGCAGCAGGTCTTTTTAAACCTTGCGCTTAACGCAAAAGATGCCATGCCTGATGGAGGAACGCTGTCCTTTATTCTCGACAAAATCGAGATCACAGCTGATGTGCATCCTCCGCTGCCAAATATGCCGCCACAAAAATGGCTCCGTATCAGTATATCGGATAACGGCACCGGAATTCCCGAGAAAGACCTTCCTCATATTTTTGAACCTTTCTTCACTACAAAAGAACCCGATAAAGGCAGCGGCCTGGGCCTGGCACAGGTATACGGCATTATCAAACAGCATAATGGATTTATTGATGTAGAAAGTCAAATAAGCAGCGGCACCCGCTTTGTAATCTATATGCCTGCCTACAACCAACCGGCAGAGTATAGATCAAAATCAGCGGTTTCCTTTACAAACGGAAACGGAGAGAAGGTGCTGATTGTTGAAGATGATCAGGCTGTTCGTGATGCAGTAGGTGAAGTCCTTTCTCGGCTGAATTATTCGAGTATCCTGGCTGAAAGCAGCACCCGCGCAGTGGAAATCTACCGCCAATGCTGGAAGGAAATTTCAATCGTTCTCAGCGATCTTGTCATGCCGGGTCTTGGTGGACTCGAGCTGCTTAAGCAGCTTCAGGAAATCAATCCCGCTGTAAAAATGGTCGTTATGAGTGGATATCCATTAGCAGAAAACGAAAGTATCAGAGAAGAGCATACTGTCGCCGCCTGGATTCAGAAACCTGTTCAGATCCAATCTGTCAGTGAGGCTATTCAGGCTGCTCTTGCATTTGAAAATAACTGATACTACGGAATCCATTGAGGGGTGTATCCCCCAACCACCAGCTGTTCTGTTTCCCCCGTATCCAGGTTTACCATCCAGATTTCAATCTGTTCAGATATTTCTGACTGGTTAAACCGGGTGTAAACCAGCCTGCTTGAGTCAGGACTCCACACCAGCGAAGCGTGATTGTAATCCGGTTCATTTACCAACAGTGTTTTCTCCGACGCATCAGCCGCCATCACCCAGACCTGGCGGCCCAGTGTCCAGCGTTCAGGCTCGAGATAACGGCGGGTGAATCCAATCCACCGGCTTGATGGGTCATACACGGGCAGCGAATCTTCCACCAATCCATCACGATCACCGCTGAGATCAATAACCACATCGCTGCCAAGGTCGTAATACATAATATGGCTGTGAAATACTGGAATCCTGTTCACTCCAACCAGTTCATAGCGGCCTTCTTCAAACTGGACCTGTGGAAACAGCAAACCCGATCCATCCGGCAGCCATTCAAGGTTGGCGTCCACGGTGGCGGGAATCAACCACAGCGGTGACGTGCCCTGATCCAGGTATGGATCCACCACTGCAACCGCCTGCAGTGTATGGTCAAAGTAGGCCAACTCCCCTGTGATCGACCAGGTGGGATTGGAACGCTCATGCTGCAGAGGGCCAACCTGAACAGCCTCTTCCGATTCCAGAGACATAATCCGGACTTCCCGGCTGCTCTGCAGATCGTCCTGCTGCACCAGACTGCGCAGGTCCCTCTCAAAAGCAAGTGTATTGCTATCTGGCGAAAGCACCGGCCGGCTGCACAGCACCGGTCCTTCGCAGCTGTACAGAATATCTTCCCAACCGGTTGAGAGATCATACAACACCAGGTCACTTCCTCCGTCTTCCCGCATTGCAGTGTAAATTAGGTAGGACTTACCGGGACTGATGGAAAAGTCCAGCACACCGGAGGAAGATGTCGTCAATCGGGTTGTTTCAGCGCTTTCAAGGGTTCTGGCATAGATATCGGCAGGCGCGCCATCCGGCCACAGATAGGCGATTCTGGGGCTTCCCACTGTGAACTGGAACGTATAGCTCCGCAGAAGTGGTAAAAAACTCAGCGAGCGCGCACCAGCCTTCAGGGTAACAGTCACATCCGTCCCCGCCGGCCAGGGCTCTGATGGCTGAAAGGTCATCGACTGTCCCTCCCAGGAAAAGGAGCCTTCTGTCCATGGATCCAGAAAAAAGCGCGATTCCACTGAAACAGCATCCATCGGCTGATTGAAAGTGAGACTCACAGGGGCCCGCGCGGGAACCCGCAAACTGGCCTTGAGTGGTGTTGCCGTCGTGATTTTTGGTGAAAAAATCAACCCGAGAACAGCCAGAATTGCAGCCCCGAATAAAAGAGACACTACCGATGGCAGTCTTTTCCTTCGCCTGATCATTACCTGATACCCTGCTCCAGTTACCTCTCCAGTAGATTACATACAGCCTGCCCGCCAGCACATTTCTTCCGTTGTTCCTTCTCTCAGGAGACGGCGCTCAGGCGAGCCTTGAACGCCTGCATCGATTGAACCGGAGTAGGATCGATCCCGTACCCGAGTGCCAGATAGTACGCCACATAATCGCCGTAATGCAGGCTGGTCCACTGCTGCGAAAGCCGGTTTGCCCCTGCAGCTATTACCACTTCGGTCGGCAAGCCTGCTCCGGCAAAATTCTCCCGGGTGAACTGGCTGCGGAGAAGATTTCTTGGATGGTATGAATCTGCCTGCAGAAATACCATCAGGGCTGCTGGATGGAGTTCCAAAGGAAAGTGAACGGCTTCCAGCATGTTATGGTTCCCTTCGGGCAGCGCTTCAAACTGCGCCAGTGCTTTCGCAAGCTCTGCGATCTGTGTTCTCCAGCGGCGCGCGACAGGCACCAGGAAATCGGAAGCCAGGATCACCGGCCAGGTCCCCTGCATCCGCTGCGAGAGCTTTCGTGCTGGATTGTGCTCCAGCGGCTGATCCGACGCCAGCAGCTGCTGCTGTCCTTTCATGGCAGCCACTGCAGCCTGAATGGCGGCATCCTGCTCAGGGATCACATTCAGCCGCTGCAGCAGTGCCAGCAAGAGTCCGAAGGAGTACCCCACCGCTGTACGCGGCTCACCGGGATGGTCAAATAGCCAGACAGGGACTCCAACTTCCGCACCACGTGCTGCCAATTTCCCACCCGTGGTAACCACCAGCTTTGAAACAGCACAGTCTCGCGCTTCCTCAAATGCATTCAGAACTTCTTCGGTATTGCCGGATTTCGAAGAAAAAATAACCAGCGTCCCCGCATTTCTTGCATGCAGAGGAATCCCATAGTTGCGCCACAGGGTTACAGGCACCCTGCAAATCGGCTGCACATAGGCAGATGCCAGATCCGCACCGATAGCTGATCCCCCCACCCCCACAATAACCACCTGACGCACTTCATCCGCCGCCGGCAGGGGAAACTGCTTCCCCATCTCCCACGCACGTGCAAGTTGATCTGGCAGATCCGTAATATAACCCATCATATCCTGGGGATCGTTTTCTTTAGTGATTACCAAGCCGGTTGTTGTCATTTTTCCTCCAGTGATAGTTCATAGATTTGATTACGCGACCATCCGGAGACTTCCGCCAGATCTCTGGCTGCCTGCTTTCGGCTCATACCTGCTGAAAGCAGATCAGCCAGTGCATGCCTCAATTTCTCATCGTTCCAGCGTATCTCTGTCGCACCTTCAAGCACAATAGTAAATTCGCCACGTGGTTCATGCACCGCAAAAAAAGCCCGCATATCAGCAAGCGTGCCGCGCTTTACTTCTTCAAATTTTTTCGTTAACTCACGACATACTGCAGCCCTGCGATCGGAGCCATAGACTGACTCCATATTCTCCAGCGCAGCATTCAACCGGTGCGGGACTTCAAAAAACAGGATGGTGCTCCGCTCCTGGGCAGTCTCTCTCAGAACTCGTAAACGTTCTCCTTCCTTACGCGGTAAATATCCGTGGAATACAAACGAATCAGCCGGTAAACCGGATACGACAAGCGCCGCCAGCGGTGCTGAAGGCCCCGGGATTGGCCGGACTTCATGGCCGGCTTCCAATACATCATGAACCAGTTCGTATCCCGGATCGGAAAGCAGCGGCATCCCTGCATCAGAGACCAGGGCGATATCACCAAGAGCCAGCTGCTCCAGCAGCTTCCTGCCCTGCTCCTGCTTGTTATACTCATGATAACTGACCAGGTCTGTATGGATCTGGTAATGGGAAAGCAGCTTGCGCGTTTGACGGGTGTCCTCTGCAGCAATCAACTGGACTTCGCCGAGGATCCGGAGCGCCCGCAGGGTGATATCTTCCAGGTTTCCGATTGGTGTCGCCACCAGGTAAAGTATTGCCACGGACGTATTATAACCACACAATCTCAGGATGGGGTAACCGTCGCTGCCGCCTCTGTGTCATAAAGCAGATATCCATCGACGATCCAGCCTTCTTCACCCTCAACCGTCTCGATCAGCCACCAGCGCACACCCTCTTCATCGAAAACCCCGTCCAGCACATAGACCAGTGAACCTTCCATCACCCCCTGGATCACTTCCCCATTCGGAACCATGCGCAGGAACACGCCCATGCCGCCGGTGTTGACGATATTCG
The DNA here is from genome assembly GCA_016927115.1 of Anaerolineales bacterium. Taxonomy (GTDB): domain Bacteria; phylum Chloroflexota; class Anaerolineae; order Anaerolineales; family E44-bin32; genus JAFGNH01. The sequence continues at coordinate 42,074 of JAFGNH010000050.1, forward strand.
CGGGCATAGGTGTGGCGGTAGCCGTGGCTGTATTTGTTGCTGTACCGGTTGGTGTTGCTGAAGGAGATGGCGTAGCCGATGGCAGCGGTGTATTGGTGATGGTTGCCGTTGCGGTCGCCGTGGGTGTTTGTGTCAGTGTGGGGGTTGGAGTGGGCATTGCCGCGGCAACCGATGCACCGGCAGCGGCTACTGCCCCAATTGCGATCACACCCACCAGCACAATGGTGACAACCAGCGAATGGCCTCCACCTATCAGAGGACGAAAGCCGGAGAGCACAAGCGTCAGCAGCGAGGACGCCACAGCAGCAGCCAGGTATACCCCTGCAGCAAGCAGGGCTCCCTGCCACAGATCCGGACTACTGACAGCCAGGCCCTGCATCCCGGCTCCGAGCGGGAACAGGATGCTGTATACCAGGATCACACCCGCAGGGAATATCACCTTCTGCTCTCGCTGCAGCTGCAGCGTCTGCCAGATCGAAGCCACCAGAACCAGGGCCAGTTCAATGAAATGAACACCCGCCTGGCTCACCGCCAGCACAGGGCCTGCTTCTACAGGCGGAAGAACAAAATTCAGAAGCCAAACCGGCGCAGCCATAGCGGCGAGTAACACACTCAGACTGAGGATCTGCCGCAAAAAGAAGGGTGCCGATCCGGAAATCGCAGAAAGCGCCAGACCGAACAGGATCATCATAGAAGGCCCGAGAACAACAGCGACTACCAGCAATGAGATCAGGTTGTAATGCAAGCCTATCCCCATCAGCAACCCGGCGATCAGTGCGGAAAGGAAGACCATTACATCCGGCGTTACAAAGTGGCCGAGATCCTCCAGGTAACGTTCGCGTTCATCGGCCTGCAGCTGGGTCAGTCGCCGTTTTGCTCTGCGCCGCCGGGCTGCCGAGGTGTGATCGGGTTCATGGGAAAATTCAGGAAAGTCGTTGTTCATCGGCGTAAACTGGCTGTCATTCTGACAGGCTTCAACAGCAGGTTCAATCCTGCAAGGATATCCGGGACCAGAAGATCTGCCTTGAACAGTGTCTCTACAGCAGTGCCTTCCAGAGAAGCAATACAGATACCCACATCCGCTGCTTCCAGCATTCCGGCATCGTTCGCACCCTGTCCCATTGCCACCACCCCTCCACTGAGTTGGTGCACATAATCCGCCTTCGCCCGTGCTTCTGCACCCGCAGGAATCCGTATTGCTGTCAGCCCCAGCTGCTGATCAATCTCCTTCTGTCTGCCGTGTGTATCAGCCGTCAGCAGGTGTATATCAACCAACCCCGAAAGAGCTTCATACGCCTCCTTCACCCCTGGAAGCAGGATACCATCCACCGCGATAGTCCCGTTAACATCCGAGACGAGATGGGATATCGAAAAATCACCAACTCCGGGAATGGAAAACCGGATCATAACCCTCTCCAGAAAACGTCTGCTTAAACTGCTGCAGTTTGATATGGCCGCATTATAGCATTCCATTGTGGTGAAACCAAATCCTTTATTTATATGAACAACCCGATAAACCGGCACACATTAATACCGGTTTCTTTTTGGGATTGACAAATCCGCGAATCAATATACAATTATACAAAGATACAATTGTACAATTATACAAAGATACATTTTCTTATTGGAGGTTGCATGCAGATTAATATTGACCTGCTCTCCAAAGTACCGATCTACGTTCAGGTAATCGATCAGATCAAGCACAAAATAGCCGCAGGAACACTTCAACCCGGCGACCAGCTGCCCACAGTCCGCCAAATGGCCGCTGACCTGCGGGTGAACTTTAACACCATTGCCAGAGCATACCGCATGCTGGATGAAGAAGGGCTGATTTCCACACAGCACGGTCGCGGCACGTACATTCTCGCCCCGGCCAGTGAAGCCAATGGCGAAACACTGCGGCGCCAGGATCTCGATTGGCTGACACGACACTTCCTCAATGAATCCGCCAATCTGGAGTATTCCGCAGAGGAAGTACACCGGGTTTTTGAGCAACACATGAAGAACTGGCTGGAGGCCGGATCACCGCCGCCAGAACACAATGAACAAGAATGAGGTGAAAGATGAACAACACAAGAAATCGACATATGGTCAAAGAATATACCCCTGCACGGGTTAATGGGATCGCCGGAACACTCTTCGGCCTTGCTATTACAGCTGCTAGTCTTGGAGAAGTCTGGCTGGCATTGAATCAGGCTCCTGTCTGGCTGCTGATCCTGTTCCCTGTAGGGATGTCATTGATCGGCGTACTGCTTTTGATTGCGCTGAAAATCGCCAACCAGTGGGAAAAGGCTGTCGTACTGCGCTTCGGAAAATTCCGCGGGCTGATGGGACCCGGCCTTTTCTGGATCATTCCAGTTGTAGACACCATCGCACAATGGATAGATCACCGTGTTATGGTCACTCCGTTCAGCGCTGAGAAAACTCTCACAAAGGATACGGTCCCGGTGGATGTTGATGCCGTCCTTTTCTGGATGGTCTGGGATGCTGAGAAAGCGGCACTTGAAGTAGAGGACTACCGTATGGCGATCTCCTGGGCTGCGCAGACTGCTCTGCGTGAAGTGCTCGGGCAGATGGACCTTGCCGACATCCTTGTCGGGCGTGCAAAAATGGACGCGGAGCTCCAGCGCATCATCGATGAACGCACCACCCCCTGGGGTATCACTGTGCAGTCGGTGGAAATACGCGACGTGGTCATCCCCCAGGAACTGGAAGATGCCATGTCCCGTCAGGCCCAGGCCGAGCGCGAACGCCAGGCACGTATCATCCTCGGGGAATCCGAAAAACAGATCGCCGATAAATTTGCAGATGCTTCAAAAGCCTATATTAACAATCCCACGGCCCTTCACCTGCGCGCGATGAATATGCTCTTCGAAGGCCTGAAAGAAAAAGGAGCCCTGGTCATCGTCCCCAGCAGCGCGGTGGACACCATGAACCTGGGTGGGCTGAGCGGCATGGTCTCCCTGGCAAAGAACACTCCCATCGAAGAGTAGGCCGATTAAAACGGGGGGGAGCCTGTTGTCCAGCCCGTCCCCACCCGTTCACGGGCAGCCTGAGAGGAGATACGATGACAGATACACTAAAGTGGGAATATTTTGTTGAAACATTCGGCGGTGGCATACGCGGCGTCAATATGGAGGAAGTCCAGGCCGGGCTGAACGAATTGGGGGAACAGAGCTGGGAAGTCCTGGGTGTGCACCAGATGCAGGGCACTTCCAAATTGTGCGTTTTCGCCAAACGCCCGCTGACCGAAGCTGTACGCAAGCAGCGATCCAGAGAAGAACGAGGCTGGTAATTACCGCATAAAGAATTTGGACAACGCAAAACGTTGTCCAAATTCTGTTTTTTTCTATTGTGCCTGCACACCCTGATTACCGGGTACGCAGATTTTGCAGCTTTTCCTACTCGCTTTCAGAAGCCCTTTCGACCAGCACAAAAATGCCGGGTTCCGGCCAATGAGCAACGATTTTTCCACCGGGTTTGCGCTCGTGGGGGATCAATTCGAATGGAATTTCCTCCCACGCTCCTGCATCCGCATCCCAAAACAGCACAGCGAAAGTGCGCTCCATCTTGTATGCCGGGATGTAGAATTCGATCGTGATCTGGTGTTCCTCGTTTTCGTAGGCATCATCGGGGAGCAGAGCATTCAGCAGCAGGATGTTCAGGCCTGCCAGGAAGGTATCATCCTCGAGCAGATCCGCCGGCAGCTCTTTCTCCAGCAGCGCCAGCACCTTGGCCCTTGGAATTTCCTCTTCATCCGTTTTGACAATCGGCGGGATGATCACCAGCGTGCCATTGCCGGGATTGATGATGGTCGGTTCAGTTTCACTCAGCTTCACACCGAGATATACGGGTTTCTCTTCGTCATCGCAGCTGCCCGGGCACGGCAGGTAGGTAACCGTTTCGCCCACCGGCACCAGTATCGATCCCAGAGTGTTGTTGGCAAACTGGTTGCACTTGAACATCACCGAACCGCTTTCCGGATCAGCGAAAACTCCGAAGCCCTGATTATCCTTGAACCTGCTGAATTTGATCTCGATGATGTTCTCAAGATCAGCCACCGAGAACGCAGCCGCAGCGCCATCTTCTTCATTTCCGGACGCCTCTACACCCTGCAGGTAAATCGGGCCGCCGTCGCTCTCAAGATAGAGGCCGTTTCCATACTCGCTGGCCGGGCTGGTATTGTTATTGTAGCTTCCACCGTGGACAGTAATTCCGTCCGCCTCTACCCAGGCACCGTCGCCGTCGAGGTTACCGCTGGCCTGCACATCCTCCAGCAGTACTTCTCCGTCGGCAAACACCTGCAGCCCACCTTGCTCGCCATCAGTGGCTGTCGTGTTGTTGTCGTTGAATGTGCTGCTGTTGATGGTGACGTTACCGGTAGCATCAACATAGGCACCAACACCGGCGTTCCCGTTGGCTTCCACGTCCTGCAGCACAACATCCCCGGTTTGAGTCTCGATGACGATGCCATCTGAAGTTGTATTATTGACTACAACGTCATCCAGGGTCATGGTACCGCTGTTGTCTGTGGCAGTGAACCCCTCGGTGATAGTGAAGCCCCGCAGCAGGAAATCAAGCATGTTGCGGATGGTCAGAGACCCGGTGATTGTCGTATTGGAACTGTCTCCGTCACTTATTAGCTCCAGGGAGTCCGGAGTACTTGTGCCTCCGTCCCAATCATCTCCATCAATGACTGGATTTTCAGTGAAATTCTGTGCTTCCACATAGACTCTGTTTTCATCGGGTGTCAAGCCGTTGGTTGCGAGGTAATCAATCGCATCCTGTATTGCGGTAAAGCTGTTCAGTGCACCGCTGATGTAGAAGTAGGGATCAGGCAGAGGAGCATTTGCCTGATCAGCAGATGTAGAGTCAGCGGCGGGTTCATCGATAGGTGTCTCGGAAGCAGGTTCTTCAAAAGCTGATTCTCCGGCAGGAGGCACCTCATCTCCTTCTGAAGCTGATTCCCCGGCAGGAGGTGCCTCATCTCCCTGTGTGCTGGTAGACCCCACCTCTGCAGGCGCTTCCTGTGCTGGAGGCGGTGCCTCTTCAGCGGGCGCATCTCCTGTTTCCTGGGATTCTGCTGTCGGCTCCGGTGCTGGTTCATCCGCATAGACACTGAAAAAAGCTGGCGTGAATGCAGCGAAGGTGAGTGCCAGCACCAGTGCAGCAGAAAGCAAGCGCTGGTTGTGCCAATATGATCTCATAATGTCCCTCCTGAAAATATGAAATAAAATCCGAATACAAATTTATAAATATAAGAATAACGTAGCTGAGAAGAAAAAAGCCTGCGCATTTCTATCATAGGTTATTGGTATACCCTCCCGAATGGGACATTAGTACTGGAGGACTATTGAAGTGTTTTACAAAGGCGAAACGGGTGGGAAGGTTTAACCTGTGAGCGCAGCGCCAAAAAAACCGGCAGAAGTCAAAATCAAACCTTGAAGTCGGGCATACCCGCGGTATAATGTGTGCACATTCGGGCGCGTAGCTCAGCTGGTTAGAGCGCACGGTTCACATCCGTGAGGTCGTGGGTTCGAGTCCCTCCGCGCCCACCA
>JAFGNH010000051.1 GCA_016927115.1 Anaerolineales bacterium
CCAACATCGTGTCAACCATCGTCTCATCGAGAACAATCTCATCCAGAAAAGCCCTGCTGCTGGCTGCGATTGCAGAATTCACCGGCTTGTTCGTTTTTGGGGTAGCAGTAGCTACAACCATCGGCTCGGAGTTTATTGAGACATCTGCAATCACCCTGCATATGATCCTGGCCGGAATGCTGGCAGCGATTACCTGGAATCTGGTGACGTTCTTTTTCGCCATCCCTTCCTCCTCCTCCCATTCTCTTCTCGGAGGGCTGCTGGGAGCGGCGCTTATCAGCCATGGAGTTGGTGTTGTAAAACTGGAAGGTCTGTTAAAAATCATTCTGGCACTATTCCTGTCCCCGATCGCTGGTTTATTGGTTGGCTTCCTGCTGATGAAATTTACTCTATGGAGCGTGAGAAAAGCCTCTCCGAAAATCAACACCGGCTTCAAACAAATGCAGTTCCTCACCTTTATCGGAATGGGATTGAGTCATGGTTCCAATGATGGCCAAAAAATCATGGGAGTCATTACAATGGGGCTGCTGTCCGCCGGGGTTATTTCATCCTTCATAATCCCAACCTGGGTTATTGCAGCCAGCGCGGGTGCAATGGCTCTGGGAACCATCCTCAGCGGCACACGCCTGCTCCGAACACTGGGAGGCAGAATCTACCGCATCCGTCCGATCCATGGTTTTACTGCACAGTTTGCAGCTGCGTCTGTTATTCTTGGTGCAACGCTTCTGGGAGGGCCGGTGAGCACCACCCAAGTGATGAGTTCAGCCATCATTGGTGCAGGCGCAGGAGACCGTATCAACAAGGTACACTGGAATATACTCTTGGAGATGCTCCTGGCGTGGTTCCTTACCATTCCGACCACAGCCGGGATTTCGGCGCTGTTCTATCTGCTGGTTGACACAGTTTTGTAACTCAGGGTCAGGGCAGATAAGCTTTCCACCACAATTTGAAGGTCAAATCTCCTGCGAATTTTTGGAATTGCACTTGATATTTTATCGTCAGTCGTCCAGACCAGGCTGTTTATCCTGTTCCTGATCCTGCAGCGGCTCTCCGGCGATCCAGCGTTTAATCAGAGCTGCGGCCTGTTCAGAAGCCTGTGGGCCTGCTGGCAGCCAGTGGATCGCTGGATCATCCGGTTTGAACCAGTTAGCCTGCCGGCGGACAAAAGAACGAGTGATACGACGTATCTGGATGAGTGCCTCGTCGAAAGGAATCTCTCCACGCAGATACGAGGCCAGTTGTGCATAGCCAATAGCAGAAAACGTGGAACTCTCCACCGGCACACTCTGGTCCAGTAAAGCCTGCACTTCATTGATCCAGCCATTTTCAATCATCTGGTCAATCCGCTGATCGATGCGCTTATACAGCGCTTCTCTAGGCATCGTCAACCCGATGCGGAGGATCTCATATGGCGGTGGTGTTTTCTTCCTGTACGAAGACGGGGAATTTCCAGTCGACTCGTAGATTTCAAGAGCCCGGATTACCCGTCGCACATTGCGGGGATCGAGTTCTGATGCTCGCTGTGGATCCACTTCCTGCAACCTCTGGTGCAGTGCCTGAGCACCCTCTCGCTCGGCAAATGCTTCAAGAGAAATCCTTATTGAATCATCTTCCGGGCGTGGCGGCGGCTGCCAGCCCTCAAGCAGAGCAGTCACATACTGGCCGGTGCCACCCACCAGCAGCGGCATGGCACCCCGGGAACAAATTTCATCTATCACAACACGAGCAGCCTGCAGATAACGCTGCAGGCTCCACGGATCTGTCGGGGGCGAAACATCAATTAGAAAATGCGGAACCCTTTCACGTTCCTGCAGCGAAGGTTTGGCTGTGCCAATATCCATCCCGTGGTAAAAAAGTCTTGAATCGGAGGATATGATCTCAAACGGGAACTGCTGCGCCAGTTTGAGTGAGCAGTCCGTCTTTCCCACAGCTGTGGGCCCCAGGAGAGCAACCACCCGATTCTCACGTTCTATACCCATGAATTCAGTTCGCCTTCCACCACATTGTAAAAATGTTCACAACGGACAACCCTGCCGCTTTGGTCCATTTCAATGGCAATACAGTCGATTCGCCAGTCTACATCCAATTCGTTTTCGATGAGATATTGTACCGCTGTTCGCACCAGAGATCTTTTTTTCGCCCTGGTAAGCGCATCCTCTGGTGTACCGTAGCTGTTGGACCGGCGGGTTTTCACTTCAACAAATACCCATTCTCCGTTTTTTTTTGCGATCAGATCCATCTCCCCATAGCGGCAGTACCAGTTCTGCACAAGGATCCGGTACCCGGCTTCTTCCAGTTGACGGCGCGCAATCTGCTCTCCCCGTTTTCCCACCCCCTGCTTACTCATCTTCTCTCCTTCCTTTCCCCCTGGGTAAAACCGGCCATTTTTCTTTTTGCCGGAAAAAAGAAGCCCTGTTATGCTTTGGTTGCTTTGATTGAACTATGATAGACTGACTTGCAGCAGGGTTCTTTCAATAACAGTATACATTCTCTCTCTCAATCAGCAGAGACCAGGAAAAGGGGAAAAATGTCTAAATATTCAAATATCCTGCATCAGGCTGACATATTCCGGGATTTATCCGAGGAGCAGATGAAGCTGATCCTGGCCTGCAGCCACACCAGAAACCTCGATTTTAATGACCGTATATTCGAAGAAAACTCTGCCAGCGATGAGTTATATATCATTGTTGAAGGAGAAGTAGAGATCGAGATTGACCCGGCACTGGTAAGTGATCCTTCTATGCCCTCTGCTGGTCCAAGCACAATAGCCACCCTGCGCCGGGGTCAGTGTTTTGGTGAAATCGCCCTCGTCGACCAGGGAATTCGCAGCGCTTCCGCAAAAAGCGCCAGCCCGGATACGATCCTCGTCGTTTTTCCCCGTGAGGATTTAATGAAAATCTGTGATTCTCACCCTGACCTTGGATACCGCCTTATGAACAATCTGGCCGCCGATCTCGCTCTCAAAATTCGCAGTACAGACCTGCGCCTTCGGGAACATCTTCTCTACAGCCCGCGCAAGGATACATGACAGCTTTATAGGGAAACCGGAGAGCAAGCAGCCACCCAGTTCTGTAAAATAATCACTTGGCCCATCAGGAACATTCAATAATGGTAACGGAGAAGAGTTTTCCATCCATCTTTACTTTCGTAGGAGTACCTGACAAATGAAGGCAGAGATTCTCACTATCGGTACGGAACTGCTTCTGGGAGAAATTACCGACACAAACACAGGTTTTCTGGCCCGTTCACTGGCTTCTATCGGTGTTAATGTATATCGCACAACCAGTGTAGGAGATAACGAGGAGCGCATCGCTGATGCAATCCGTGAAATACTTGCCCGGGTTGACCTGTTGATAACCACGGGTGGGCTTGGTCCAACGGTGGATGATCCAACACGTGATGCAGTAGCGTTGGCACTCAACCTTCCGGTTGAATTCCATCTGGATCTATGGGAAACGATCCAGGAGTATTTTAACCACAGGGGCCTGACCGCGTCAGAAAATAACCGCCGGCAGGCGTACCTTCCGCAGGGTGCGGAGGTAATCTTCAATCCTGTTGGTACCGCCCCGGCTTTTCTTGTTGAAACGGAAGCCGGTACCCTGATCTCCCTGCCGGGCGTTCCTTTCGAGATGGAAACGCTTATGGTGCAGAGTGTACTACCTGCTATACGCAGCAGATTCGAGGTCAACGGAATTATTCAAGCCCGGCTGCTGCACACTGTCGGTGTTGGTGAATCCAGAATAGATGAGAAGATCGGGGTATTTGAAACCTATTCCAATCCCACGGTCGGCCTTGCCGCACACGCTGGTCAGGTAGATATCCGCCTGACTGCAAGGGCGGAAAATGAAGAGGAAGCGCAGAAAATGCTGGATCCCCTCGAACAAGAGGTCCGGAATTTACTGGGCGACAGAATCTATGGTGTGGATGATACATCACTCGAGGAGGCCGCGCTGCAGCCTTATAAAAACAATCACCAGACTGTCGCTGTGATCGAATCCGGGCTTGGCGGTCAGCTTTCTGCAAAGCTCGGCAGTTTCCCGGATACCTTTCATGCCGGGCTGGTGCTGCCGACAACCACAATAGCAGAATGTACAAAAATGATCGAGCAGGAAGCATTGTTGCGTGCTGATGTGATTCTGGTCGCAGTCTTTTCAAGCAGGGAAGAAAACCTGCTTGAACTACAGCTGCATGTGGGGGAGACCGTAATTACGCAGGATATCCATATTCCCGGCCCCGCAGCTGCAGCAATGTACCGGGCCTGCACGCATGCTCTGGATTTCTTGCGCACACAGTTCCAATCGGGAGTTCAGTGAGCTGATGAAACCTGCCATTAAGTTCCAAAACATGATCAATCCCTTTTCCTTGCTGCCAGGGAAGAAATCTGTTTAGAAGAATATGCATTACCCATTCCCTCCCAGACTGCCCGCCCCGCCTGTACTTGAAATGCGGTATCATTTTACAATTGCATGTACTATTCAGCTGCTTGCACCTTCCTGCAGCCGTGGAATTCTGACAAACGTATCTGCAGGGTTTGGAATAGGAATATGAATTTTCGTACCGGGGCAAGGCATATGAACAGATTCTTCCTGCAGATCACTGTTGTGATCTGTATCCTGCTGCCTTCTCCACCGACAATCGCAGCTGCTTCAGCTGCTGGCAGCTCCATGGAGAGCCAGCCTGCAGCCTACAGCCTCCCAGGCATCGACCGCATCTGGGTGGTTGATGACGGGGTTAAGGTGCTGCGTGATAACATGAATCACTCCGCTGCCGGGGGAGCACAAAATCCCGTCTGGGATGGTCACAACATCAGCCTCTTCGGAGCGCGCAATGAAATCGTTGCCTTTCAGGTGATCCTCCAGGGTGATAATGCGGGCTCAGATAAGGTAAACCTTGAGGTAAGCGATCTGCTCAATGGAGAAGCCCGCATCCCCGGATCAGCTCACAGCCCGGAAGATCCTTACGATTACCTTGGCCGCTATGTGGACCTCTATACTGAACATTACATTGAAGTCACCCAACGAAGTACAGGCGGGAATGCCTGGACCAGCCTGGCCCGTCCCCTGACCAGCTACCTTGGCTGGGTTCCAGATGCACTGATTCCTTTTTCGGTCAGCAGAAAAATGGGTGGCGCACCTTTCAGAGTTGAAGCACAGCAAAATCAGGCTGTATGGGTGGATCTCTACATCCCACGCTCAACGACACCCGGTACCTACAGCGGGCAGATCACCATATCCACAGGTGGCGATGAAACAAAAATCCCGCTCGAATTGCAGGTGTATGGTTTCACCCTGCCCGATGAAACGCACCTGGACAATATGTTTGGCTTAGCACCGGCAAGCCTCGTACGCCGCTTCGACATCCAGGTAGATTCCGCTGAATACTATGAATATGAGGCCCGGTTCCACCAGATGGCTCACCGCCATCGGTTTGACCTCGTACGCGATGTCTTCTCCCTGAACAAAATGGACGAGTTTCACATCCTGTACCTTAACGGCAGTCTTTATACTCCTGCCTTCGGCTATGATGGGCCTGGATCTGGTGTTGGCAACACAACCTTCTCTATCGGCCTCTATGGCGCTGTACCCCTTGAATACGGTGGTTCCTTCCAAGCCGCATCCCAGGAAGAATGGTGGGCAGGTTCAGATGCCTGGGCACAATGGTTCCTGGAAAATGCCCCGGACGTCGCGATTAATAAATACCTGTTTCCGGACGAACCTGAGACCAGCGGCGATTTCAGAAAGATCCGCAAGCAGTCCGACTGGACACATTCGAACCCCGGCATCGGTTCGACTATCCCGACCTATGTAACCCTCCCCGTAACCGAAAAATTAATCGAATATGTGGACTTCTGGTCCACCGCAGGTGCATTCACTCATCCCGGCCTATCCCCTGGTACCGATCCCGAGCTGCTGCAGCAGGAGCTGGAAGATGGAAAGCAGTTTGCGTTCTACAATGGGTACCGGCCGCTCAGCGGCACGCAGGTGCTCGATGCGGATGCGATCGAATTCAGGGTAATTCCCTGGATCGCGTGGAAATACGATGTCGATCAGTACTTCTACTGGATGACTACTTATTGGACACAGTGGGCAAACAGTGGGAAAGATACCAATGTTTTCCAGCAGGCGCAGACAATGGAATACCAGCGTATGGGAGCAGGCACCTTTTTTTATCCGGGCACTGATGTACTGTTTCCATCTCAGGACCGCGGCCTGGAAGGCCCCCTGCCCTCTATCAGAATGAAAAACTGGCGCCGTGGTATGCAGGATTACGAATATCTCTACCTTGCAACCTCCCTGGGACTGGAAGGAGAAGTTGATAAACTGGTCGACCAACTGGTTCCAGCTGCCCTGTGGGAAGCTGATCTTAACCACAACATTCCCTGGCCTGATACCGGCTACGGCTTCGAGGTAATCCGCCGGCAGCTCGCCGAACTTATCGAATCTGCCACCGATAGCGAGTCGCTCATCATCGAAACAATCGAGGACCACGAAGAAGCGCTTTTCACCGCTGCTGAAGAAGGGCAGATTACCATGGAAGCTGGTAACTCCGAAAGCGAAACTGATTCTGAGAGTACCGTGGATTCGGTGTTCAGCGACATCCCCGAGGAACACAGCCAGCGCGCCCAGATCGAATCGCTTGTAACACAGGGTTATCTGACAGCCTGCGACTACAGTTCTAACCGATTCTGCCCTGACGAAGCCGTTTCGCTGGTGGATATGGCTGTCTACACGCTGCGTGTGCAAAACGAGCCCGAGTACCTGCCGCCCATCCGGGACTCATTTCTGATGGAGAATTTAACCTCCGGTACCTGGGGCGCCTACTGGCTGGAGCAGTATTACCGGGAGGGGTATCTCAATTCGATGCTGCAACATCTGACGTTCAAGGATCCTGCAGACGGAATACTGCACATGGAAGCAGCCAGCCTGCTGCTCTCCATGTTCCATGGCCCGGATTATGAACCACCAGCAGCTGAAATCCAGATCGCAGACATACCGGAAGATGCGTGGTACCGTGATGCCCTTACCGCTGCTTACCAACAGGGATTAATATCCGCCTGCCTCGAAAAAGACATGGTCACACTCTGCCCGGAGAAAGAACTGACTCGTGCGGAAATGGCGGCCGCGTTGAGTCAGATACTGGAAGCAAGACCGGCGCTGGATTCGGGTGAATAACCGCGTTTTCTTCAGCTCTATACAGGACCGGACGCACTTTAACCCTTGCAGAACCATCAGAACTTGCTACAATTAGTCCGAAGTTGTATGCGGGTGTCGCCAAGTGGTAAGGCAGTAGCTTCCCAAGCTACCATTCGACGGTTCGAATCCGTTCACCCGCTCTGAAAGCCAAAAACACAAGATTCTGTGCAAGAAAGCCTCTGACAAAAAGTACGGGAGGCTTTTTTCATATCTCACATAAAGTATGCCAGCACATAATTTGCTGGTGTCCGGAGAAGCAGCTTTCGGGGCTGCTGTCTGGTGAGTGCCTGCTTGTACCAGACTGCCAGCTGGCCCCCGCCCCCCGGCCACCCCCGCACACAAAAACGCACCCCCGGGTACCACACTAGTTTGCTGATTGTTGTGCACGGCGGGAGTCTCTTGCGCGTGAAAATTTTTTTATAATTTAGACTACCAAGCAATATAGGAAGAGATATGCTTTAAAACTCAATAAATAATTTTATATTTTTCTTCTTAATTATCTGTTTATTTGTAAAAATATTTATACATGACTACTGTTTCTGCAACAAATCTTTGTAGTGACCCCCAAAAAATGGCACCAATATCCACGAAGTATGTCCATGCGGTTCAGAGAATGTCCTTGTAGTCTATATAGGTGATCTCGACTATGCAGACAATGACTTTTTCATAGCGTTCCAATGTGCGCATTGCAAGCTTTCCTGGCAGTGGTTCCACAAGAAAGATAAGGAAGTGTATATTCTGGAAGGCTGAACAAACCGGCGCAGCATTCAAGGCGAAGGCAGGGCTGGAAGCGATCAAGGGATAACAGACCCTGTCAGAGCTGGCAGTGCGGTTCGAGGTGCATCCCAAACAAATCACGCAGTGGAAGAAGAAACTGCTCGCAGAAGCAGAGCAAGTCTTTGCCAGCGGCAAGAAGCCGGCAGCTAAGCCGGATATCAAGGAGTTCCACGCCAAAATCGGACAACTGGCTATGGAAAACGATTTTTTATCCGTAGCGCTCGGTCGCATAAACGATCCGAGCTCAAAGAAATGATCAAACGGATAAATACCTTGCCTGTAAATCAGCGGTGCCG
>JAFGNH010000052.1 GCA_016927115.1 Anaerolineales bacterium
CCGATTTTAGTTTTGCTTTTTTTCCTGGTTTCCCTGCTTTCATCAGCCATCAGGATCGTCCAGGAATACGAAAGAGGCGTGATCTTTCGTCTCGGACGCCTGGCTGGTGCCAGGGGGCCCGGCCTGTTTTTCATCATACCGATCATTGACCGTATGGTGAAGGTGGATTTACGTGTTGTGACGCTGGATGTACCAACGCAGGAGGCGATCACGAGGGATAACGTGACGGTGAAAGTGAATGCGGTGGTATTCTTCCGGGTGATTGATCCGGAAGCGGCAATTGTGAATGTCGAGGACTTCAGGCAAGCGACCTGGAATATTGCCCAGACCACACTGCGGAATGTCCTTGGACAGTCAGAGCTGGATGAACTGCTCTCTGAGAGGGAGCAGATCAATCGCCAGCTGCAGCAGATCATTGATGAAACCACGGAACCATGGGGTGTTAAGGTCAGCATTGTGGAAGTCAAGGATGTAGAGCTTCCTCAGACCATGCAGCGATCGATGGCGAAGCAGGCTGAGGCCGAGCGCGAGAAGCGTGCGAAGATCGTCCATGCCGAGGGTGAGTATGCGGCAGCAGCCAATCTTGCCAAAGCGGCCGAGTTGATGACGGTAACACCGGCTTCGATCCAGCTGCGCTATCTGCAAACGTTGACGGAAATTTCCACAGAAAAGAATTCCACCATTATATTCCCGGTTCCGATCAATTTCTTTGAAGGACTGATGAACGTGATGGATACGATCGGAAAATCTTCAGAATAACATAGCTGTATACAAACTGGATCGATCTGATCCTGCAATAGGCCGTGAAACCTTCCCCTGCAGATCAAACCGCGCAGGGGAGGGTTTCAAAGGCGTTTCGACATAAAATCGCAACCGCTATATGTGATTCTCCACCAACCCGAATCCCCAACGGCAAACCCGCCCGTTTGATACATACCAAAATACCAACACGATCCATGTGCCAGAAAGCCATTTATTTCCTTTTCAGTCGGGGTATAAACATGGGCACTTCTTTTATGTACTCTTCGTAATCAGAACCAAATTTCTCTAACAGAAGTTTCTCTTCATACCTGGATATGTAGTAATAGAAAACAATAATGACCGCCCAGATAATGGCTGCGAGCACTGAGAGGGAAAATGCCAATAAACCAGGATAAAGCAGTATCGCTCCAAGATATATGGGATGGCGAACAAGCTTGAAGACACCTTCCCTGATTACTCTGGGGGTTTCCCGAACCTGGCCAAAAACGATTCCGAGGCCGGATTTTGCCAGATAACCAGCGATGAACAATATTCCAATACCAAGTGGAATTCTTATCAAAAGAAGATTTGGATTAACTGCAACAATGGAAAATTTCAAGATAAAACTATCAATAATCCACACCGCCAGGAAAATCAGGAAAAGTATCAACTGCCCTGCATCCCCTAACTTATTCTCCCCTGCCAGATCTTCTCTTTTCATATGGATTTTTGAATCGAGATTTCTTTTTTCTTCGTCCATAATTAAAAACCCCTTTTGCCCTCTCGTTTATTTGGCAGGAACCAACTGCCAGAGATACCCCTGACAGCACTACTGACGACATCACTACCCTGGGAGGGTGGTGTACGCGGTAGATCCTCGTTTCGGCAGACTCACGAATGATAGAGGCTGTAATCCCCAGAGTATGCTTATCTGGTTCTGAAGGAAGGTATCCAGTCCAATTCCTGTACCTCCCGTATACGGACTATCAGGGGATCTTGTCCGCTCGGCTTGCATACTTTCACTATAACTCAAAACCTTTGTTGGGCATACCGCAAGAAATCCCCCCGGCCCCCCGGCCGCTTACAGGCTCCATAATCCCATAACGAACGGTCTGCTTTGCGCCCTTGTGCCTTAATGCTGGTTTTTTACGCAAAGTCGCCATGATGCAGAGGCGCAAAAGCAAACCTGACCTTGATCACCCGTCAGGGAATCCAAAGCTGTCGAACCAGATATTCTGGCGGAAGTTGTTCAGCGCCCTCCGAACATAGGGGATCACGTTCGAAGGGGGATTTTCAATCGGAAACCATTGCAGTAGATCACATTTATAGGGTTCCAGATTGGCGACTTCTCCTTCCCATCGTGTTGTGTGCAGAAACCAGTCAATACGCTCATCTTCGGACAGCCGGTGCATAACGCCCACAACGGTCAGGTCTTCCGGTTTGATCGTAATCCCGGCCTCTTCCCGAGCCTCGCGGATCATTGCCTGTTTGACGGTCTCACCGCCATCGAGATGTCCGGCGACGACACTGAACTTGCCATCCTCATAACCGGTGTTATATCTGCGGGCAAAGAGGATAGTTCCTTCTTTTTGCAGGAAAAGGTGGACTGCGGACAGGATTGTGTGTCTTAAAGCGGGCATGCGAACCTCGGCAGGCCGGGAACCCCCGGCAGAATGGGTGCTGCAAAAAGCGGTTTCAGATCCGGATATCGTATACAGGGTATCGCAGATCCATTAATTGGAACCCCAATTTTTCATAAACATGCCGGCTGGCGAGATTCCGGTTCTGGGTGTTCACTGTTACGCGGAACATCCCCATTCTTGAAAAATGGCTCAGTAAATCCTGTACCAACCTGGAACCGATACCCTGATTCTGGATATCAGGCAGAACAGCCAGCCTGGCGAGATGAGCTCCGAAAGTGTTTTCTGTGCTGATCTGGTATCCAACAATTCTGGAATCAACCTCAAGAACCGTGGTGTAGGACGCCGTTTCCACTGCTTTCCCCACGGCTGCTTCAGCGTGGCGCCAGATGGAGGAGAAAGCCTGTTCGTCGACAGCCTGCACGGCTTTCAGGTCAGAGTGTTTGAAGCACCGAATCGCCGGGTCGGGAGTGGAAAGAGCGCCCGGGAGGTCCTGTTCATAGAAAATTACATGGTCGGTGATAGAGAAGCCGGCTTCTTCGAGAAGGGGAGAGAACCATGCTCCGATCGGCATACATGCCACCCTCTGGATATTTTCGGCTTGCAGGCTGGCCCGTGTGGCTGTCCACAGCTGTTGAAAGGATCTGGAGAGTGAAATCTGGCGGCGGACTGAGAAGATGCGGATCCAGGCAGTACCAGGAGCTTCCGGTGGGCAGACCAGAAGGGCAACAGGTTCATCCTGTTCCCAGGCGGCCATGGAAGGCCCGGCAGAAAGGTATGATTGCTCATCCAGCCAGTCCAGATGCCGGTGAACGTGTCGTGCTGAATGCATTAAGCGCAGCGCACTTTCATGCTGTGCGGGGGCGAGATTTCGGATGGCGAGCTGACGGTTTCTGTTCATATAAGGGAACTCAGGGAGACAAGGAGTCTTCTAGCGGTTCATCTGGTCGCTGGGGATCCGCAGGAGTCTCCGAAGAATTCTGTCTTTCAGGGACAGCTTCTTTTTCTTTCCATCGATGCCTGCCTGCATGCTGGATAAAGCTTCCAGAGAGCGGCCCTGTTTGAGCAGCAGCTGGGAAAGGCTCTGAGCAGTCTGTGAGAGTGCTTCATCTTCCCCCATATCCGAGAAGATCTCCATGGCTGTTCGGTATGCGGATTCAGCTTTCGGGATCTGTCCACAGGCTTCCAGTGCGGATGCGAGGTTCCCATAAGCATAGGCGGCACGTTTTCGATCTGATGCGTTCAGGAAGATCGATTCAGTGCCGGTAACGATTTCCAGTGCTTCCTCCGGTTGTTTTTTCTGAAGAAGGATTACGCAGAGATTATTGGCCATCTCAGCAGCTTTGAGTTGATTATTTTCAGCCTCGAAAGAGGATCTTGCGGCCCTATAGGCTTCAAGAGCCTCATCCAGTGCTCCTTTCTGATAGGCTTTCTGCCCGGCTTTTTCCAGATTCTCGGCAGATACTGGTTTCATCGGGATAATTTCACCATTCCTTCTCCGAGCGCTTTAAGATCCTCGGTGGACAGCGAAGAAAGGGAATGGGCAAGCCGGAGGTAGGGCAGGCTTTCCGGATCGAGGACAAAAGTGCGGAGTTCCTCCGGGAGTGATTGAAAGGAAACCAATTGAGATTGGAAACCGAGTTCTTCCGCAATGCGGCCGTGCGTATCGAAATAATCTTCTATGGATTGGCCAAGGCAGCTTACAATCACTTCCAACTCGGGAAGCGGGATGGGTTTCTGGCCGCGCTCATAGGCGGAAAGGCGGCTTGCAGGGATCTTGGCCTCTCGGCTGACATCTCGAAGGGAGATTTCAAGTTCCTCCCGGCGCGTCCGTAAATTGGCTCCAATCATACGCTGCCGAAGGGGAATCAGATGATCGGGTTGAAGCTTCTGATCGGAAGTTTCCGGATCGGATTTACCGAAGAATGCAGAAAGGGACATGTTAAAGTTTACCGCGAGCAATTCCAGCTCAGGGAGAGAAACAGCTTTTTTCCCGTTTTCATAGCTGGAAAAGACTCCGCTGCTGACACCAATTATTTCAGCCGCATCCTTGATAGAATAGCGCAGCCGATCACGAATTTGCCGGATTCTTGCACCCAGTATTTTCGCACGCAGTAGACGAGCATCAGATGAGGTCATTCCAGGCTCCTAATGGCAAGGCTGTTCGCATTATAGCAGAACTGCTCCTCATTCCCCAATTTTAATAAAGCTGTATGGTGGTACTTCGCCCTGATTCACCTCCGATGGGATGTGCGAGGCGGCTGGATCGATAAGCGGTCAGCACCGAACATTTCTGGCGGCAGGGAGAAACCAGCCATATTCAGCCTTGGTTCGAATATAGGCCTCATGCCTGTCGGGGCAAATTCACCTTCAACCTTGTTATCCTTATCCAGACCGCTTTCTTCAAACTTGAAGATCTCATTCATCACGATAATATCACCTTCCATACCAAGAATTTCAGTGATGGAGGTGACTTTGCGGGAACCATCCCGCATGCGGGCTACCTGGACAATTAAATCGACTGCTGAGGCAATCTGTTCCCGGATAACCCGCAGAGGAAGATCGAATCCGGACATCAGTGTCAGGGTTTCCAGGCGTGAGATAGCATCTCTGGGGGAATTAGCATGGGTCGTTGTAAGGCTGCCATCATGGCCGGTATTCATAGCCTGCAGCATATCCAGTGTTTCTCCGCCTCGAACCTCACCGACTACGATCCGGTCCGGTCGCATACGCAGTGCATTCCGTACCAGATGCCGAATACTAACCTCGCCCTCACCATGGATATCGGGCTTTACTGATTCCAGGCGCAAGACATGGTCCTGGTGAAGTTGTAACTCAGCCGAGTCTTCAATAGTGACGATGCGTTCCTCTGCAGGAATGAATTCCGACAGGATATTCAGAAGAGTTGTTTTCCCTGAGCCGGTACCTCCGGAAATGACAATATTAAGGCGGGAAACCACACATGCTTTCAGGAACTGGACCATGTGTTCAGACAGGGAGTTATAACTCAGCAGGTCCTCCATCTGAATTCTGTCGGCGGGGAATTTACGGATGGTGACATTCGCTCCATCGATGGCTGCGGGAGGAATAACTGCATTAACACGTGATCCATCCGGCAAACGGGCATCAACTGTAGGGTTGTTACGGTCGATCCGCCGGCCAAGCGGGATAATGATCTGATTGATCAAACGGATAACCGCTTCTTCATCTCGCAGACGGATGTCAGTTTTTTTTATCTGGCCGCTTCGTTCGATATAGATGCTGTCATAGCGGTTAATCATAATTTCTGTGATTGTCTGGTCGTTCAGCAGCGGCTGGATCGTACCGTAACCGATAACGCTGACAAGCACCTGAGACAGTAATCTTTCCTGAATGTCCGGGGGCGGAGAGACACGGGCTTTCTGCAGGCCTTCCTCGAAAAGTATCTCTGCAGCAATCTCCGGAGCCTCTGTAGCCTGAATCGATTTCAGTTTTTGGGAGACATAATCCGTTAACCATTTCTCAAGCTGCAGCATTGACTCGGAAGTGGTTTTAGCAGGTCGGTTTAAATTATCGGACATGACTGTCTTCTTCGCCGGTATTTTTGGGGAGGTTCACGGCATTTCTCCTTCTTCATCCTCAAGCGGGATCATCCAGATGATCTGCTGCCTGTTCACGGTGAGGAAGGAGGTGTTTATCTGGAGATCCGCCTGCTGAATAATTGCATCGGTGATCGGAATAAAGGGCTCTCCGTGATTGATTTCATCCAGTAACCTGTTCTCAGGAAGCACGTGAATGGTGCCGGTTATCCGTCCATCGATAGTCTGGATGCGAACCCGGATTGGATCTTTCCTCTTTACTTCAGTAAAATATTTACCCTTATGATCAAATCGAATGCTCATTAGAATCCCTTCTCATTCATAGGTTCATGGGGTTTCTGGTCGTCCTCAGGATACAGCTTATGAATGAAGGTTGAGGCGATGTCCCGAAGTGTATACACAGCCGGGTCCTGGGGAAAGCGTACATGGAGAGGTATATGTTTGTTGTTGACAATGAAAATCCGTTCACCCATATTGGGGAAACTGTGCATAATAGGGCGATCCAGGATGCTCTCCAGAGTAGGATTATTCAGACCTTCCACATTCATGGATCGGTTTGAAATCAGATAAAAGCGTTCAGGGGGGATGCCTTCAACAGACAGATATTTAATGATGCGCTTCGCGTGCTGTGCAGCGAGTGTTTCCGGTTGAATGACCATGATGACCAGATCGGATTGTGCCAGTGCGGAAATTGCCAGGCGGGAGAGGTTGTCGCCAATATCGATAACAACAAGGTTGTAGGCAGCACGCAGTGTTTGAAACACAGGAGCAAGCCGATCGGCATTTAACCTGGCGGCTGCATAGGGGTCACTGGATCCTGGAAGAAGCGCAAAACCCCAGGAAGCCGGATGTGACATCTTTTTCCTCAGATACTCCGGCTTGAGCACAGAGGGTTCTGTCTCCGTGATTTCAACAATACCCACATCCCCGGAAGCACCACAGATTTCAGAAAGAGAGCCGAGAGGCAGCACGAGGTCTGCGACTGCGAGACGCAGTTTTTTATCGATTTCTGCCATCAAGCTGGCTGTGTTCAGGCAGATTGTTGATGTGCCGCTGCCGCCTTTGGCACTCATAAAGGTAATCAGCCTGCCTGGGCGGATCGGAGCAGTTGTTTCCATGGAGGGTTCAGCAACACGTGTATGTGCAAGGTAGCGCAGGAGGATATCCACAGCATCATGCTGTTTGATGATGTGTTCATCCAGCCCGACTTCCAGTGCGGCGCGTATTTCCTCCGGACTGCTGCGGCTGGAAAGGCTGACCATATTGGTGCGTGAGAGACGGGGATCACTGCGGATCTTCTGGACAAGTTCAAAACTATTGATATCAGGCAGATCGAGTTCAACAACAATAAAATCCGGGCGATCGCGATAAGCGCTGATTAATCCGTTCTTGCCTGTAGATTCATGCGTCACTGTATATCCTGCATTGGCAAGGACCAGTTTCATAAACGCTGCAGATTTTAGATCTGGCTCGATCAGTAATACGGTAGTGTACGTCACTGTTTACAACCCCTCTGCTGGTGGTTCTTCTTCAGGGGGGATCAGATATCCAATTCCCTGGCGGGTGATGATGTGGATCGGGCTTTTGGGATCCGGCTCGATCTTCTGCCTTAATCGGCTCAGACATACCCACAGGATTTCCTTGTCCTCACGGTATTCCGGCCCCCATACGGTTGACAACAGTTCTTCTGCTGTGAGCACTTTTCCACGAGATGCTGCCAGAGTCTGGAGCAGATGATATTCTGTTGCTGTGAGAGAGATAACACGGTCATCACCGGTGACCCTGGCGCGGGCCAGGTCAATTTGCAGCTCGTAATGGCGGAAGATCGGTTCATGGAATGATTCGATCTGAACGTGTTCTGCACGGCGTAAAACAGCACGCACTCTGGCCAGCAGCTCTTGTGCGGAAAATGGCTTAACAATGTAATCATCGGCACCGACGTTTAGTCCGCGGACTCTGTCCCGTTCCTCTCCCTTGGCCGTCAGAATGATGATCGGTACGTTGGAGAATTCCCGGATTCTTTCAGTTGCGGCAAAGCCATCCATCACCGGCATCATCACATCCAGCAGGATCAAGTCGGGCTTCAGATTCGCTGTCTGTTCAACCGCCTCCTGGCCATTGGATGCTTTCAACACGGTGTAGTCTGCTGAGAGCAAATTTATTTCAACCAGCCGTTGATAACGAGGATCATCATCGACAACCAGGATGTTTTTTTTATATGGCATCTGTTTTCTCCCCGGTAGAAGTATATTCAGGTTCAGCAATTGGCAGGGTAAAAAAGAAATTGCTGCCCTCATCGACCTTGCTGATTACATCTATTGTGCCTTGGTGCTGCTCGACGATTTTTCTGCAGATATGCAGGCCGAGTCCGGTTCCCCGGATGGCTCGTTCTGTCTGCGGCACCCGGTAAAAACGTTCAAACAGGTGGCTGATGTGGTCATTGGAAATACCTATGCCTTTATCGATCACTTCAATTCTAATAAAGTTGTTCTGGCGCACAGCACGCAGCGTGACAGTTGAACCAGGAGCATATTTTGCCGCGTTTGACAGTAGATTGTCGAGCACCTGCGCAATCCTGGTGGAGTCAGCATACACTTCGGGCAGGTCTGGCTCAATATCTGCCTTTAGCGGCATTTCATGGTAGGCGGCTTCGCTGCGATTGATCGCATCGCGGATTATGGTGGATACAACACAATTTTCATAGGTCATACGGATGAGTCCACTGCTCAAACGTGAAGAATCCAGTAGATCGTCGATCAATTCACGCAGCCGGTCGGCTTCCTCGTCCATGATTTGCAGGAATTCATGCCTGGTTTCCTCTTCCCACTCGACATCATCTCTGAGTAATGTGGTGACGTACCCTTTGATAAAACCCAGAGGTGATCGCAATTCATGGGAGACAGTTGATATAAATTCATCCTGCATCCTGGCAAGTTCTCGTTGGGCTTCCAGGGATGCGATTCGCAGTGCCATACGCTGGGATTCAAGCAGCTGGCCCACGTGCCAACTCACAAATTCTGCGAGGCGGATATGTTCCGGAGGAAAGGATGGCCCTCCAAAGCGGCCGAATACAAGCCCACCAAGCCATTTTCCAACCACATGGACGGGCAGGCCCAGATAATCGCGCCGGCGCTCACGGCCTTTAATTTCCGCTCCTGCATCTTCCTGTCGCAGCACCGTCTGGCCTGTACGGAACGCTTCCAATGCAGCGGGTTCTCCCCAGTCCAGTTCTGCCTCATGTGACCGGCCGCGCCCCAGCGCTCGTGCGTAGGACGGTTCCAGTTCAGAGGTTTCCTCATTATAAAGGTACAGGGAAACAACATCGAAGATGAAAATTGTACGTGCCAACCTGAAAATTGCGTCCATGCCGCTTTCTGTGTCTGGAGATTCTGCGACAATGCGTGCAATCGCATAAACAGCGTTCAGTTCAACGCCATGGGTATTATGATTTGTCAGGTTGCCTGGCTGTGTCATAACATCTCTCTGGCATGGGGCAGCACAAAACCGAATTGACTTCCTTCTCCTTCAGTGCTGGTAATTTTCAAATCTGTACCATGACTGTCGAGAATTAATTTCACCAATGCCAGGCCGATTCCTGTTCCTCCGTAGCTCCGTGTTGGGGAGCTGTCAAGTTGGTGGAATGGCTCAAATAATTCGCCCAGGCGGCCTTCCGGGATACCAATTCCTGTATCGCGGACTCTAAACAGAACCAGCTTGTCAAACGGCATGACCGACAGGGTGACAGCACCGCCGTCGGGGGTGAATTTTATTGCATTATCCAGCAGCTGGACCAGGACCCAACGGATACGATCACAATCTGCATATATTTCAGGGATGATGTCAGGCATTTCCAGACCGAGTTTGATCCCTTTCAGGGAAGCCTTTTCAAAAGATTGGGAGTAGATCTCTTTGATAACGGGAATAATTTCGATCGGTGAAAGGCGCAGTGTGAGCCCCTCGCGAGATGCGGTGGAAAATTCGATAAGATCCTCGATCAGTTTTTCCAGGCGAGTAGAAGCCCGCCGCATAACATCAAACCCCTGCTTCTGCTTCTCTGTAATGGGGCCCAGGTCACCATCACCAATTAACTCGAGATAACCTTTCAGATGAGCTAATGGTGTGCGTAGTTCGTGAGATACGTTGGATATCAGATTAGCTTTGAGCTGGTTTAGTTCCGTCAGCTTTTCAAGAGCTTTTTGCAGCTCAGTAGTTCTTTCAGCCACTCTCTCTTCAAGCATCCGGTTTGCTTCCTGCAGGGCAGCATTCAGTTCAAGGATCTGCTGATTAATGGCCCGGTCCAGTGTTTCCAGATCAACAAAATCGAGATCGATGAGTGTCTGCCCGAGAAGTCGGTGCTGTCCCGCGTCAGAAAGCTTTCTCTGGTGTTTAAGTGCAATGTCCAGCTGCTGGCGGGTGAGAATACCCTGATCCAGCAGGTATTCACCAATGCGTGGGACAAATGATGTTGGTAGTTGGGGGATTGGCGCTGTATTTGGCGAGCCTTCCAGAAACGCCCGTTCTGCGAGGAGAGCAGCCAGCATCAGATCCACACCACAATCAGGACACGCCCTGCTGTCTGCCGGGATGGTGCTTCCACATTGAGGGCAAACGATCGAGGTGCTGGATTTATCTTGAAGAGAATTTACCATGGCTGTTTCCATTTATGCTTTCTTTATCCAATCTTAGACATTTATGGTGGGTTGGGCAAGTGCGGAAGGTTGGATGAATGATAGCAGGCTGTAAGGTTTTTTCGACCCTGTTTCATGGATAATTATAATAGGGAAAAGGAGATCTTATGGCTATCAGTGTGTTACTGGTTGATGATGACCCTGATTTTTCCATTATGCTGCGCACACTCCTTCAGGGGCAGGATTTTCAAGTCCATTCTGTACTTTCCGGAGAGAGAGCGGTTGCCATGTGCAGGTCGATGGAGTTGGATGTGGTCATTCTCGATCTGTTGATGCCGGGGATGGATGGATGGGAAGTATGCCAGCAAATCCGAGCCTTTTCAGATATTCCCATTCTGATACTTTCTGCGCTTGGTGCACCAGCGAATGTCGCTCGCGCACTCGATGCAGGTGCAGATGATTACCTGATCAAACCTGTGCATGCAAGTGTACTGAGTTCCAGATTGCGTGCGCTTGTGCGCCGCTCTGTACTACAGGTTCGTGTACCAGCAGCCTGATCCTAGCGGGGTTGTTTTACACTCAGGATTCTGCTGGATAGATTTACGCTGGTTCTTTTGAGCGCTGCCCGTGACCGGGAATCACGGGCAGCAGTTCTTTTAAAGGGCTGCACGGACTTCACCGCCATCAAACATCAAGGCATGTCCATGGATAAAAGAAGCGGCGGGGGAAACAAGCCAGGCAATCGTTCTGCCGAACTCTTCCGGAGTACCCATTCTGCCAAGCGGGATATCAGCTGTAATCTGTGCAGTTTCCTCTTCTATTGTGGTATTTCTAACGCCGGCTCTGTGCTGCAGGAGCTGTGTTACGCGTTCTGTTCTTGTCCAGGCAGGATTGATTGAGTTAACCCGGATACCGTGGGGGCCAA
This sequence comes from Anaerolineales bacterium, assembly GCA_016927115.1. Classification (GTDB taxonomy): domain Bacteria; phylum Chloroflexota; class Anaerolineae; order Anaerolineales; family E44-bin32; genus JAFGNH01. The sequence continues at coordinate 11,513 of JAFGNH010000052.1, forward strand.
GTTCATTCGCCAGGGATTTCATAAGACCAATTACAGCCATCCGCAGCGCATTCGACAGTACAAGGTTATCCAGCGGCTGCTTTACAGTGAAGGACTGGCTGGTGACGATGCTTCCCGATCCTGCTTTCTTCATATGAGGGATGACTTCATAGCAAAGGTGGACCGTGCTCATCAATGTGAGGTCGATTGCGGACCGCCAGTCGTCTGGAGTAAGATTCAGGAAGTTGCCCGGAGGGGGGCCTCCGGCATTGATGATAAGGATGTCGATATGCCCGCATGATTCAATAGTCTGCTGTACAAGAGCTCTAATATCCTCTGGCTGGGTGAGGTCTGCCTGAATCGCCAGAGGGAGCTGTCCTGTGTGTGATTGAATTTCTTCAGCTGCGCTATGGATCTTCTCTGAGTGTGAGCTGAAAACAACCCGGGCACCTTCTGCAGCCAGGGCCAGTGCAGCTGCCTTTCCCAGGCCGCGTGAAGCAGCTGTAACAAGAGCTGTTTTACCGGTTAATCCCAGATCCATCTTTTCCTCCCATCTGTTGTTCAGCCGTTTCCTGTTCCGGCTGGTATTCACAGCATGCTGAATTCATAATCTACAATTTGTACGTCCGGGCGGGTTTTTTCGATCCAGCGTGGAATTTTCTCGAGGATCGGCTGAATATGCTGCTGGCTGTTGCTGACAAGCCCACAAGCCAGCACCGCACTCTGGTGGTAATCATGAGCACCAATTTCTGCAGCGGAAATATTATAGTTCTTGTGCAGAGCTGCAAGCAGTGGCTTAAGCACACTGCGCTTATGTTTTAGAGAAGCACAACCAGGGATGTACAACTGGATTGTTAATAACCCGATATGAACTGTATCGCCGCTCATGTCTTTCACCGCTGTGTTGGGTTTCCAGGAGAACAAAAACCCTGGATTTCTCCGGGTGATTGGACTGGATGTAGTGTACTGATAATCTGCGGATAGCAACCGGCAGCAGGAATAAAAAAACTGCGTGCGGGAAGCAGCTTAATTATATCCGATTGGTCCAATCCGCATGGGAGTAGCGGTCCTGTTCGAGCTGAAGAGCCAGTTTGTTTTCCTGCCCGGTCAGGGGAGCCTCTTCGAGTGTGAGATCGAAAACCTCCCGAAAACCGGCTGCGATTGTTTCACCGACGACACGAGGGTCGAGCTGTTTGCCGACAAGTTTTTCAACAGTGATTGCGCGTTCATGAACACGAAGGACGGCTTTTTTACGCTCCGCGTCTGAGGAGAAATAGAGAGCATTGCAGATACGGCTGATATCGCCTGTGAGAGGTATTGTACCGTGCTGGAGCACTGCATTCTTTCGCCGCACCTGGGCGCTGCCTACAAGTTTTTTCCCCAGCGCTGTAATTTCATAAACGGAAGGAACTTCAAAACATACTGGTTCCTGCTGCGCATGAGGTACAGTCTGCGTGTGTTCTTTGGTTTCGATGGGAAGATCCAGCAGCCGCAGACCATGGATGATGGCTTTACTGATTCGGCGGTAGCTGGCCAACACACCACCGGAAACAAGGGATTCACTCAACGGTGCCGAGATGGAATAGGTGAGTTCGTCAGTGTGCAGGATAGCCCTTCCACCGGTTGGCCGTCTCACCAGGTCCCAGCCGGCTTCCGAAATCCGTGCCAGGTCGGCCTGGACAAGCGGTTGTGTATAGCCGAGTGAGAGGCAGGGAGGATCCCAGGTATAGAAACGAATCGTGGGGAGGCTGTTGTACTTCCCGACTTCCTCCACGATTGCATCGTCTATTGCCATATTTTTACTGCCGCGTTCGGGGGGCGTCCACAGTAAACGCCAGGGATCAGCGCGATGTTTATTCATGACGGCCATTATACTAGCTGCACAGGCAGCTTCCAACAGGTTCGCGGGGGGAGGATAAGAGTAATTCGGGATGCCTGCCGGGGGGGAGAAAATTATAGCCGGTGAGCTTCCTGAAAAAAAATGGTGAAAAGCACTCCATAGTAAAATTCGGGTATACTCAAGCCGGAACGTGAAAATTGATTCTTCTGCAGGTGAGTACTTATGTATCGAAATCCCAAGATTGCTGCTGTGCTGCTGGTTTTTCTCTGTGCCGCACTATTTTCAGCCTGCCAAAGTGGTGGAACGCTGGAAGTGTCTGCAACACCTTCGGCTTCAGCTCCTCAAGAAACTGCTTCTCCTATGCCATCGGCAACGGTTATTCGACCGCGCCAGCAGGGTTCAATCGAGATCTGGACTTCATGGGAGGACGACAAGCTTGAAGTACTCACCAATACGCTGGTGGCGTTTCAAGAGAGTTTCCCGGATATTGTGGTTTCTATCCGGTACTATTCTGAGCAGGAACTGTATGAGGCCTTCCGCGAAGGATACCAGCAGGGACAATCACCGACTATTCTGATCAGCCGCTCCAATATTGGGCCAGATTTGAAAAGATCGAACATGGTGTCCGATCTGACAGAGCGCATCCCTGAGACATACCAGCAGGAAATTTACCAGCACCTCTGGTCTCAGATTACTTATGACCAGCAAGTGATAGGGCTGCCGCTTGAGCAGGTCGGATATGTCCTGATACGCAACCGCCAGCTCATGCCGGACAGGGCAGCCACGGTTGACGATCTGGCCACTTCGGCGCGAAGTGTTACCGATGGCCTGGTTATTGGGGCAGCTCTTGATCTGGGGTTTCCGATCTCTTCCAGTTTTATGACTGTTTGCAACAGTCTGCTTACCGATGCCTATCTGCAGCCCGCATTCAATACCGATGAGGGAATCTGCTGGATGGAACTGCTTGCACGCCTTCATCGAATAGGGAAGACGTCCTTCAATGACGACGAAGATCTTAACTTTTTTCTTCAGGACCGAGCGGCATGGATCATTGCAGAAACGAGTCAGCTGAAGTCTGTTAGCGAAGAAATCGGGGAGAATTGGGTCGCGGTAGATTTCTGGCCGATCTACGATGCCAATGAACGCCGGCTTGCCGGCTATGTCTGGACAGAGAATGCATACCTGGTATCCGGTCATTCAATGGAAGATACTGAGTTGTCCTGGGCATTTCTATCCTATCTGACCTCACTCGACGTTCAAACCGAGATCACCCGGCAGCTTGGTATACGGCAGATTCCGGTGCTGGAGGCGGTGCCGCTTGATGATCTGCTGCTGCGTCAGGCTGTTTTTGTACTTGAACGCGGGATTGAGTATCCTGTCGAGCTTGATCTGGATCTCTTTGCCCGGGGGATGGAGCCAGAGATGCTGGACGTGCTTCAGGGTGGTGATCCCGGACTGGCGTTGGAGCGAGCGGAGAAATCTGTGGAAAAGCTGCTCGCAGGCTCCTGAGAACGTCCTTTGGAATGTAGAAATATTTAATGGAAAAGTTCGAAAGAGAAATCTCTTTTCTCGTAGAGGAAGTATATGAGTGTACCATCGTGGGTTGCTGATTCAATTTTTTATCAAATTTTTCCGGACAGGTTTGCCAATGGTGATACTGGAAATGATCCGGGGAACGTACAACCATGGGGCGCGATTCCTACAAACCGCGGCTTTCAGGGGGGAGATTTAAGCGGCATTCTGCAGGGATTGTCTTATCTGCAGGACCTGGGTGTGAATGCGCTTTACCTGAACCCGATCTTTTTTGCTACGACAAACCACCGGTACAACACAACGGATTATTTCAGGATCGATCCCCGGCTGGGTACCAGGCAGACATTCCTGCAGCTTCTGAATGAAGCTCATGCAGCAGGGATCCGTGTGATTCTGGATGGGGTGTTTAACCATACAGGGCGCGGTTTTTTTGCTTTTCAGGATATTCTGGAGAATGAAAAGGACTCTCCTTATCGCGATTGGTACCATGTTCACGGCCTTCCCCTGGATGCCTATGGTCTCGGAAACCCAAAGCAGTATGAGGCATGGTGGGGGTTGAGAGAGCTTCCCAAGTTGAACACCGATACAAAGGACGTGCGGGAATATATTTTCAGTGTAGCAAAATACTGGATAGATCAGGGAATAGATGGCTGGCGTCTCGATGTCCCCAATGAAATTGATGATGATGCCTTCTGGCAGGAATTCCGGACTGTGGTAAAAAGTGCCAACCCGGATGCCTACCTGGTGGGAGAAATCTGGGAGATCGATCCGCGATGGGTGGGCGATGGACATTTTGATGGGTTGATGCATTATCCATTCAGGGACTATTTACTTGATTATCTGGCAAAAGGAAAAACAACTGGCGCCGAATTCAGCCGCAGGATCGGCGACTTGATCAACCGGTATCCTGCTGGACAGGAATTTTCCCAATTTCTAACACTAGGCTCCCATGATACAGAGCGTCTTCATACTATGTGTGGAGAGGATATCGATAGAGTTAGAATCGCCTTCCTGATCCAGTTTGTTTACCCCGGTACTCCCGTCATCTACTATGGCGATGAAATTGGACTTGCCGGCGGGAAAGATCCTGATAATCGACGGGCGTTTCCATGGGATCAGGACAAATGGTCACTCCGTCTGCGATCATGGATTCAGGAACTGATACGGATTCGAAAAGATTCTCCTGCGCTTCGACACGGACAATGGGTTCCTTTGTCCTCTGAGGATCAGAAGCTGTGTGTCTTTGGCCGAAGCCTGCGTGAGGAGGACATCGTAGTTGTGGTCAATACAACCAGTGATGAGCGCCCGTTTTCGATCGAACTTCCTGAGACAATGAGCACTGGTTCCACCTGGACTGACCTGTTGACAGGTTCGACTTTCACCGGAAGCAGAACCATCGCAGGCCGCATAAAACCATACACCGGGTACATTCTTCAACAGGCAGCTTTATTGAGGGAGCGAATCCAGGTCAATGGCAGGATGTCAGGGTAGACCGGCCAGGCAGCCTTCGGAATATCACCAGGTGGGATCGCCGCAGGGCGGGGAGCATGTATAATCAGGTTATGATGAGGTATTTTCCTCATCGGCAGCGTTGAATTTGCATATGAAGAGAGTGGTTGGGCGATGCACGCAGTCATTACACACGAGCAAGCGGATTTTGACGCATTGGCTTCCCTGCTGGCGGTTTGCTTGCTGGAGCCTGCGGCAACGGCAGTCCTGCCGCGCAAAATTAACCGCAATGTGCGCTCATTTCTGACACTCTACGGGTTTGACCTGCCTGTAATGGAATACCCGGACCTTTCACGGAAACCGATAAAGCGCGTAACGCTTGTCGATACGCAGACGCTTCCTTCATTGAAAGGTATCGATGAGCGAACGCAGGTTTGTGTAATTGACCACCATCCTGCAGCAGATCTTCCAACCGAATGGGAGCTCCATCTGGAGCTAACCGGTGCCAATACAACCCTCCTGGTTGAAACGATGCAGAAGCAGGGTTTGAAGCTTGATTTCAGCAGTGCCACGCTGATGCTGCTCGGGATTTATGAGGACACTGGATCCTTATCCTATGCGGGCACGACTCCGCGTGATATCCGGGCTGCTGCCTGGCTGCTGGAACAGGGGGCGAATCTGTCACTGGCAGCCGATTTTCTCAACCATCCATTATCAGATGAACAGTTCAAGCTGTACAGCAGGATGCTTGATAGAGCCGAATATTTCCGTTTCTATGGTCTGAGTGTGGTTGTGTGCAGGCAGGTTGTCCAGGGGTTTGTGGATGAGATTTCAACCGTTGCCCATAAACTACGAGACCTGCTTGATCCGGATGGCCTTTTCCTGCTGGTTCAACTGGACTCTCATATTCAACTTGTAGCCCGCTCCGCCAGCGACCTGCTGGATGTATCAAGAGTAGCGGAGCACTTTGGAGGGGGTGGTCACCCGCGTGCTGCCGCAGCGCTTATCCGGGGGATGAGCCTTGATTCCTGCTATAAGGAATTAATGGACCTGCTGCATAAAGTGATCCAGCCTCCGCGCACGGTGGGGCAGATTATGTCCCGAGGGCCCCAGGTCCTTGCACCGGATACATCCGTTGCAGAAGCAGCCGAGCAGATGCGGCGTTTTGGACACGAAGGGTATCCGGTGGTGGATCAGGGGAAAATGAAAGGTCTGCTCACCCGTCGGGCGGTGGATCGCGCCATGGCACACCGTATGGACAGGCAGCCGGTATCACAGGTGATGGAGGCAGGGGCACATGTGATCCGTGCCACTGATTCTGTGCAGCAGCTGCAGAAGAAAATGATGGATACAGGATGGGGACAGATCCCTGTCACAGATCCGATCGATGATGAAATTATTGGCATCGTCACCAGAACAGACCTTCTTAAAATACTCTCTGAATCTGTTCTGGCGGATGGAACTGAACATAACCTTGCTGAAAAGCTTGAAGCAGCGCTCCCGGGAGCAAGGCTCGAATTGTTGAAGCTGATTGCCAGGCAGGCGGAAGGCCTGGGCGTGGCGCTGTATGTTGTGGGCGGATTCGTCCGCGACCTGCTGCTCGAAACCCCCAGTGTGGATTACGATCTGGTGGTGGAGGGGGATTCGATCCGGCTTGCCCAGACGCTTGTCTCGCAGTACGGCGGCCGCCTGAGCAGCCACCGTCGTTTTGGAACGGCGAAGTGGACCCTTGATCCGCAGGATCCGGCACTGGTTCATGCCATCCCCTTACTACAAAGTGGGGAGAAGATTCTCCCGGATACACTGGACTTTGTCACGGCACGCACCGAGTTTTATCCAGCACCAACGGCACTGCCCTCGGTTGAGCGCGGCAGTATTAATCTTGACCTGCACCGGCGGGATTTTACGATCAATACACTGGCTCTCAGGCTGGATGGGCGCTATTATGCCGAACTGCTCGACTATTGGGGTGGAGGCCAGGATCTGGAGAGGAAGCAGATACGAGTGCTGCATTCACTCAGCTTCATCGATGACCCTACAAGAATGCTGCGCGCTGTCCGCCTCGAACAGCGATTGGGCTTCCAGATCGAGGATCGTACTCTGGAATTGATCAGGCAGGCACTGCCATTGCTGGACAGGGTAAGCGGTGAAAGAATCCGCAGTGAATTGCAGCTTATCTATCGTGAACAGAATATGTGCGCAGTCATGAGCCGATTGTCGGAGCTTGCTATTCTGGAGGCAATTGATCCTGCCCTGAAGTGGGATTCCAGCTATAGGGATGCTTTTATGCTTGTTCGCTCCTTCTCACCTCCTTCGGAATGGAGGATTCGTTCTGATGTCTCACAGGAATTTTTCTATACAGTTGTTCTGATGAAGGACCTTCAGCTGGAAGAGGTAAATCGCATCTGCAGCCGGCTTCATTTTCCCAGGACATTCTCTGCCGATTGTATGGATGCCAGCCTGCTGTTGAACGACCTGCGTTTCTGGCAGACGGATGCGCTGCCGAGTGATCTGGTCTGCCGGTTGGATGAAACACATGAGCGCGCTGTTCTGGCGGCCTGGCTGTTCCTTGAAGACAGACCTTCAGTTCGTGCCGGTATTGACCGGTATCTCCGCGATTGGCGGTTTCTGCGGCCATCTCTCACAGGGGACGATTTACGGGAGCGCGGCATACGACCTGGTCCCCTTTACCGTGAAATTCTGGATGCGCTGCAAAAAGCCTGGATCGATGGAACGATAACAACTGTAAGAGAAGAACACCAACTGCTGGAGACTCTGCTGCTTGATGCGAACGCTTGACGTAGATCTTTCCCGATTGTATATACGAAAACTCCGTGGAGAAGATCTCCCTGCGCTGGAGTGGGAAGGGCTTTTTCGGCATTATAGAAATCTGTACTTGAAGACATATGAGGAATACCTGCAGGGTATCCGAATGATGCTGGTTGCCGAATACAACGGCAATGTTATCGGCCAGATATTCATCCTTTTTGGAACGATTGAGAGTGATCCCACCCCGGATCGATTCACGGCTTACCTGTATTCACTGCGGGTGCGGCCGGAATTCCGAAATCACGGAATCGGGAAGCAGCTTATTCTGGAAGCTGAAAAGAAGATCCTGCAGAAGGAACTTTCACGGGTGCTGATTGCGGTTGCCCGGGAGAATGAAGATGCTTTGCGGCTTTATGAACGACTCGGATACAAGCGCATAGGAACAGATCCGGGTTGTTGGTCCTACATGGATCATCAGGGGCAGATTCAAAACGTGAATGAACCATCCTTTATCCTTGAAAAGATTCTGACACACAGGAGGCGCTGGTCCCTATTTCGCTGGTAATCCGAGTGCCTGATTCTGCAGCGTAAAAAGCTGACGGCATCCCGCTCCGGCAAGATCCAACAGCTGTTGGAGCTCGTCGGGTGTGAAGGGGGCTTGTTCTGCGGTTCCCTGGATCTCAATAAAAGCTCCACCTGTGTTCATGACGATGTTCATATCCACCTGTGCTGATGAGTCTTCGTGATAATTCAGATCAAGCAGGGGGAAATGGTCAATCATGCCGACACTTATAGCCGCAGCCTGTGGCAGAAAGATCCCTTCAGGCAGTGTACCGTTTTCTACCAGTGGGGCCAGTGCCTTTCTCAATGCAATGTATCCACCGGTGACCGATGCGGTACGTGTGCCGCCATCAGCCTGGAGCACATCGCAGTCTACGATACAGGTGAGGCTTTCAAGCAGTTCCAGGTTGAAGGCAGCTCTCAGGCTGCGACCGATAAAACGCTTTACTTCCTGGGTCCGGCCTCGCAGCCCCATGGTTTCCCTGCGTACACGCTGCTGGGTGGAGCGGGGCAGCAGTGCGTATTCAGCTGTTATCCATCCACTCGGCACGCCCGATTCGCGCAACCATACGGGAACAGATGTCTCAATTGTTACGTTGCAGAGCACTTTAGTTGCCCCAAAGCTTATAAGTACTGATCCTTCCGGGTAGAGACTGAAACCTGTCTGAATCTGGATAGGGCGCAGTTCATCCAGTGCCCGGCCATCTATTCTGTCCATCTTTTGCCTTTCTGCAATAGCGGTTTATTTGATTTTGCAGGATGGTATCTCTCAATGTACACCGGTTCAATAAAAATATCCAGGAACGATCTCCCCTTGAAGCGCCGGGGCAGGGGGAAGACATGGCTGTACAGTGAGAGGGCGCTTTCCATCGAAGTGCCAGGAAAATTGGCACGGAACTTGAAACCTGGCTGGTAAACTCCGGTTTAACCAGCCAGGTGTCAAGTTCTCAGAAATTTCTCACTCTACACCGGAGCTTTCGTCGTACAATATCACCCACAGTGGTCCTGCTTTTGAAAAAAATCCGGCAGTAAGGCAGGGTGCCGGTCTGGAGTGTGGATTCTGAGTGAACATCGGAGAGGGAGCAGAGAGGTCCCTGTACGGAAGATGAAAATACTATGCTTTGCTGCATCCATTTTGTCAGTGATGCTGGCTTGTTCACGCGCCGGGATACCAGCTCTTACAGAACTGCAGACCACTGACAGGTTGGCTTCACCAACTCCCACAACAGCCATCCCTTCTCAGGATCTGACTGACAGCAATTCGGAAGAAAATGATAGCGCCCAGGATATGGACACCACGTCTGTTATCATTGACTACGTCCCCACACCGGATCCGGATAGAGGCAGCCCGACGATACGAACGGAAGCGGTCAGCCATATCGTTTCGTATGGTGAAACGCTCCAGTCCATTGCCAGAGATTACGCGGTTGGTATGGTTCACATACAGGAAGCCAATGGCATCGCCAACCCGAATTTGCTTTACCAGGGCCAGGTGTTGACAATTCCTCCACAGAGTCCGGAGCCGGCGGGAAGTGCATACAAGCTGATACCTGATTCTGAACTTGTCTACAGCCCGGCGAGCATTGGTTTTGATCCGGAAAATCTGGTTAACCAGTTTAACGGGTATTTAAGTATCTGTTCCGAAGAAGCAGATGATCAGATTCGTAGTGGCGTAGAGATTGTCGAACGTGTCAGCTGGCTGTATTCTGTGAACCCGCGCCTTCTCCTTGCGCTGCTTGAATACCAGAGCGGCTGGGTGTTCTCATCTTCCCCGGAGGATACCGGATTGTACCCAATGGGATATCTGGAGCCCGGGTATGAGGGTTTATACAGCCAGCTGAGCTGGACAGCCGATCAGTTGAACTATGGTTATTACCTTTGGCGGGCAGGGTGGAAGGGTCCGTACCTTTTCAGCAGTGGTGAAACGGTTTACATTGCGCGGGGTCTGAATGCCGGGACAGTTGCAGTGCAGTATCTTTTTAGCCAGTTGTATGAACCGGGCAGCTGGCGGCAGGTTATTTCAGAGGATGGGTTTTACCATACGTACTTCTCAATGTTTGGCAGCCCCTATGCCTGGCAGATGGAGCCGCTAATTCCGGAAAACCTCTCCCAGCCCGATATGCAGCTGCCTTTTGAGCCTGGCAGAGGCTGGTATTTCACCGGTGGGCCACACAGCGCATGGGGAAATTATGCAGCCTGGGGGGCTCTCGATTTCGCACCTCCAGGGGAAGGATTGGGATGTATTCCCTCCTATGACTGGGTGACAGCTGCTGCCGATGGCGTGATAGTTCGTGCAGATACAGGCGCAATAGTCCAGGATCTGGATGGTGATGGGGATGAGCGAACAGGATGGGTGCTCTTATATATGCATATCGCCAGCTTCGACAGGGTGTCGGTTGGGACTGAATTATCTGCAGGCGATCGGATTGGTCACCCATCCTGTGAAGGTGGTATTTCAACTGGAACACACGTTCATCTGGCTCGCAAGTATAATGGAGAGTGGATTACTGCCGATGGGGATCTTCCTTTTAATCTGGATGGATGGATTTCATCAGGCGCAGGAATACCGTATGATGGCTGGCTGACACGGGATGGGCAGGCTATTGAGGCTTACTGGACCGACAGTCCGGAGAATATGATCTATCGATGAACTGGAATGGAAAACTGCAGCAAATCTGGAAAATACCAGGACTCATCCTTGCACTGGCCATGTTTGTAATAACAGGAGCCATGCTGGCCTGTTCGCGCGCAGATGTCCCTTCTATCGGAGGTATCGGCTCAGGTGGTTTGTCCCCCGAGTCTGTTGATACCCAAATTCCGGATGGAGTTGAATCTGAAATTCCAGATGTAGAGATCCCTCTTGAGACCTCAACCGAGGAAGTGCTTCTCGTTGATACAACTCCGGACCCTGCCGGCGAGGTTGTCCAGCTGGAACCACCGGTTTCTCCTACCTTTCCACCAACCCAGCAGATCAACAGCAGCCAGGCTGCGGAGCAGATTCTATACACAGCCCAGTCTGGCGATACACTCAATGCCGTGGCTATCCGTTTTGGTGTTGTGCCTTTTGACATCCAGACTGCTGAAGGATTGACACCTTCGTTACAGGGCCTGCTCGATCCCGGGTTGATGATGATTATCCCTCGTCGCTTTGAGGAGACCGGGCCTTCCGAGAGGCTGCTGCCTGATAGCGAGGTGGTATTCTCTCCCCACGCAGCGGATTTTTCCGCTGTTGATTTTGCTGAAGAATATGGGGGTTTTATCACAAAGTATCGTGAAATTGTGAGAGGAGAGTGGCGTACTGGTGCCGAAGTGGTGGATATAGCGGCACGTGATAATTCGATCAATCCTCGTCTCCTGCTGAGCATTCTCGAATACCATGCCGGTTGGGTTACTGATCCGACAAGGCCAGCCAGTGATGAAACATTTGATTTCCCCCTGGGACTGAAGGATGAAGCGCATAAGGGGCTTTACCGCCAGCTGACCTGGTTTGCAAATGAAATCGGCAATGGCTATTATGGCTGGCGGTCCGGATCGATTGTTGATGTTCGGCTTGCTGACGGGACCTATGAACGCTTCGCCCCCGACCTTAACGCAGGCACGGTCGCACTGCAATATTATTTCGGACGCCGACACAGCATGGAAAACTGGGAGAAGGCACTCAGCCCATTGGGCTGGCTGGCAGTATACGATCGGCTGTTTGGCGATCCATGGAGTTATACGCATCCTCTCTATGAACCAGGAATCAGGCAGCCGGATTTGATCCTGCCATTCCTTCCCGGGAGAATCTGGGCGTTTACCGGCGGCCCACATGGCGCCTGGGAGCGGGAAGCTGCATGGGCGGCCCTCGATTTTGCACCCTCAACCTCGATCACCGGCTGTGTCGTAAGTGAGGATTGGGCAGTTGCTTCTGCAGCAGGCCTCGTTGTACGCAGCAAGGATGGTGTAGTAATACTCGATCTTGATGGCGATGGCCGTGAGCAAACCGGGTGGAACCTCCTTTACCTTCACATCGCGGATGAGGGCCGTGTACGCGAAGGTACGTTTGTGGAGCAGGGAGATCGCATCGGCCATCCATCCTGCGAAGGGGGTATTGCAACCGGTACCCATATCCATATTGCCCGGAAATATAATGGGGAATGGATCCTGGCGGATGGTCCGCTGCCTTTCAACCTGAGTGGTTGGGAAGCACGGGCCGGGATAGAACCGTATCAGGGTGCACTGCTGAAGGATGGTCGAGAAGTGTTCGCCGGGGTCTATGCTACTCAGGAGACGTTGATCTGGCGATGAAATACACTGCCTGGTTGATTACCATTTCCTTATTCTTATCCAGCTGTGTTGCTGTCCAGCCGACACAACTGACTCCCACGGCAACAGTGCCGGCCACACAGGAAACGATCGCTGAGCCTGCCGCCGGCCCCACACCTCTCCCGACACGTACGGCTTTCCCTCCGGGCGAACTTGTTGATTATGTCGCACAAACCGGCGATTCTTTGCCGGCGCTGGCGGCGCATTTTAATACAACCGTGGAAGAGATTCTGGCAGCTAACACAAACATTCCTCCTGATATCACTACTCTTCCTGCCGGCTTGCCGATGAAGATACCGATTTACTATGTTCCCCTGATCGGTTCTCCTTTCCAGATCCTGCCGGACAGTGAAGTAGTAAACAGCCCTTCTGCAGTTGGCTTCGATATCGAGGCCGAATTGGAGGCCACATCAGGGTTCCTGAAAGACATTTTCGATTACGGTTACTACCGTGAACGTGCCGCATGGGATGTGATTGATGTACTATCGCGTAATTATTCGGTTCATCCACGTTTGTTGATCGCACTACTTGAATATCGAACACAGGCTGTATCAAGATCTGAGGTTGGGGAGACCGATCTGATCTATCCTCTGGGGTATGAGGATCCAAAATATCAGGGATTGTATCGACAGCTCCTATGGGCAGTTGAACTGATCAATGATGGATATTACGGATGGCGCACCGGCACCCTTGATATGATAAAGCTGGCTGACGGACGCCTGGTACGCCCCGATCCCTGGCAGAATGCAGGCACCGTTGCTATATATCAGCTTTTTGCAGCGCTGTATGGGCAGGCGGAGTTTGATATTGCTGTCGGGCCGGATGGTTTCTACAATACTTATAAGGCTCTATGGGGCGAACCATTCGATCAGGCAGTTGATTTCATTCCTGGAAATCTTGTACAGCCGGAGCTGGCTCTTCCCTTTGAACCGGGGAAAATCTGGGATTTCACAGCTGGACCTCACTACTCCTGGGGGATTGCACTTCCCTATGGCGCTCTCGATTTTGCTCCACCTGCAGTTCTGGGAGGTTGTGCCTCTTCAGCAGAATGGGTGACTGCACCGGCTGCTGGTGTGGTCACACGCAGCGAACTGGCGATGGTGATACTGGACCTTGATGGCGATGGCGATCAGCGCACCGGCTGGGTATTATTCTTTTTCCATATCGCAGAGAACGACCGTATTGCGGCGGGGCTGAAGGTGGAGGAGGGGGTATTTCTCGGACATCCTTCTTGTGAGGGAGGGCGATCCACCGGCACACATGTTCATATTGCCCGTATTTTTAACGGCGAGTGGATCCCGGCTGGTGGTGTCCTTCCCTTTACCATGGATGGATGGGTTGCCGACTACGGCTCGGCTCCCTATGAAGGGACACTCACAAAAGTCTCCAAGGTTGTTCGAGCCAGCACACTGCCTACATTTGAGAACCAGATTTATTACGCCCTCCCTTCTCCTGAGTAAGCAGCTAAGCCATTCCTGCTTTCTATAATAACTGATCCCTTTCAATGTTCATTCAACCCCGAGCAGCCCCGGGCACCATCAGGCAACCCCGAGCAACCCCGGGCACCATCAGGCAACCCCGGGCAGCACCAGGCAACCCCGGGCAGCCCCCGTGTGTCCTAGTGCAGCACCAGGCAACCCCGGGCATAACTATTTCTTTGTTTTGGACGGCGGTAATTCCGGCCGTGATGTTGCAGGTGTGATGCTGAGAATGTGCTGGCTGTCTTTTAATAATAGCAGCGCATCTCCTCGTGACCCTCGGGCTCTGCGGGCAGCGTCTCCAAAGCGCAGTGATCTGGCAGCACCCCGGTTGAGCCATATGGTCGCCCTGGAATCAGCCTGGCCCACCGCAGCACCGATAAGAGTGACATCTTCACCGGATTTCCAAACAAGGACGCCCTTGCCATAGCGGCCCTGTGTCGGAAATTCACTGAGTTTAATGCGTTTCGCCTGGCCGTCCTGGCTGACAATCAGCAGGTCGGAGCGGGGTTGAATGCGGTCCATACCGACAATCGTGGCGTCTTCTGATAGCTTCATCCCGGAAACCCCTGCAGCTACAAGCCCCATCGGGCGTACCTCCTCTTCCGAAAACCGGATTGCCAGACCGTCACTGCTGACAAGGATGAGTTCATCATTGCCACCAGTCCACACGACCCAGCCTAATCGATCTCCTTCTGTTACTTTTACAGAGGTAAACGGTTTTGCGGAGGGACCGGGCAGGATTTCGACTTCCGATTTTTTTATTGTGCCTGATAGTGTGCCAAAGCACAGGAAACCACTTTCCTTCTCTTTGCGGGCGCTGGGGACTGGCAGCGCAAGTCCTGCCACAATCTCGGTTTCATTGCTGAAAGGTGTGACAGCTTTCAGGGGTGAACCCTCATCGACGTTTTCACATTCCGGCAGGGTGTGTACTGCCACGGCAGCAGTCTCTCCCTCTGAATTGAACAGGTAAAGGTGGTCGCGGACATTGACCTGGAGGACAAGTTGTGGCGCATTGCGGCCTGAAAGTCGGGGTGTACGGGCGGTGGTTGTGCGGGAAAGCAGCCCATCCTTCGTGAGGATGACGTAGCAGTCTTTTGCTGGATAGAGATCGGTTGCAGTCAGGATCGTTGTACTGGCGGATCCTGTTGCGCTGGCGATCAGGGTTCTGCGCCGGTCTCCGTATTTTTCCTTAACCTGGAGGATTTCATCTGCCACTGCTTCGCGCAGCTTACGTTCAGAAGCGAGCAGCGCTTCCAGTATCTTAATTTTAGCCATTACCTCTTTATACTCAATGTCAATCTTCTTCCGTTCCAGACTTGCCAATCTACGCAGCGGCATATCCAGGATGGCTCTTGTCTGAATATCTGAAAGTTTGAAGCGTTTCGTGAGTCTTTCATGGGCTTGATCCACATCATGTGCTTTACGAATGATGGTGATTACTTCATCGAGATTTGTGAGTGCGATCCGGTACCCTTCGAGAATATGAGCGCGTTCCTTTGCCCGGGTGAGATCATATTCGCTGCGCCGGCGCACTACTTCCAGCCGATGCTCGAGATAAACACGCAGCGACTGCTTCAGGGACAGCAGCCGTGGTTTCCCGTCTACCAATGCCAGCATGATTACACTGAAGGTTGTCTGCATCAGGGTCCGTTTATACAACTCGGCCAGCATTTTCTTGGGATCTGTGCTCTTGGAGAGTTCGAGCACGATACGCATACCCTGTCGATCACTTTCGTCTCGAAGATCTGTGATGCCTTCCAGATCGCCGCCGCGTACAAGGTCTGCAATCTTCTCAATCAGATTCGCTTTGTTCACCTGGTAAGGAAGTTCAGTTACCAGGATGCGCTGACGGCCGCGGTCCATCTCTTCAATATGGGCTCGGGCCTGTACAGTCAGTTTGCCGCGTCCGGTAGCATATGCTGAGACCAGAGGATCAGCATCCTTTGTTTTATTCCGGACGATCATGCCGCCGGTCGGGAAATCCGGGCCCTGGATGAATTTCATCAGGTCTTCAAGCTTCAGCTGATCCAGTTTGGACCAGTTCTGCAGCATATATACCAATGCATCGGATACCTCGGAGAGGTTGTGAGGCGGGATGGAGGTAGCCATGCCGACAGCGATACCAGTAGCACCATTGATAAGCATGTTTGGCAATGCAGCAGGGAGGACAACAGGTTCCTGCAGAGATCCGTCAAAGTTGGGGATGAAATCAACGGTATCTTTATCGATATCACTCATCATGTCCATCGCGGGAGAGGCCATACGGGCTTCTGTATAACGCATGGCTGCGGGTGGATCTCCATCGATGGAGCCGAAGTTGCCCTGTCCTTCGACAAGCTGGTAGCGCAATGAGAAATCCTGGGCCATGCGGGCCATGGCTTCATAAACAGCCATATCACCATGGGGGTGGAATTTACCGAGCACTTCGCCGACCACACGGGCGGATTTTTTGAAGCTGGTATCAGGGCGCAGCCCCATCTGATTCATGGCGTGAAGGATACGTCGATGGACTGGTTTCAAACCATCGCGTGCATCCGGAAGCGCGCGAGATACAATCACGCTCATGGCATAATCAAGATAAGATTGCTGCATTTCATTATCGATATCAATTGTGCGAACCAGTCCAATTTCCATAGGTCACCTCTCTACAAAACGTACTACACCCGGTATAATAAAGTGTGGGCCCCTCTCCGTCAACCGGATTTGAGGACATCAGCGTTCCCGGTCAATTTAAAAGATACCAACCACTCATAGCGGGAGACATTGTATCCGGAAAATCCTGTCTGCATCAAGGATTCCTCCCTTGCATGTGGATATGCAGTATGCTAGAATCACAGTGGTATTGTTGATTGAGCGGTCTTTGAGGAAAAGTGGGCCAACCCCACTTTTCTGCATAATAGGAACATCTATGGCCCAATCTTGAGCCATTTTTAAGGGAAATCAGGAATGAAAAGCGAATTTACTCTGGCTTTTAATGAAATAATCGAACGATCGGCACTTTCGCAGGATATGGTCCTGGAAGCGCTGGAAGCGGCAATGGTTTCAGCCTACCGCCGGGCTGTCAGCATATCCAGTGCACAGAAAGTGGAAGCCAGGATCGATATGAACGAAGCAACGATCCAGATCTTCACCGAAAAAGAGGTTGTGGAGGATGTGCAGAATCCACTGACGGAAACCCTCATGGCTACTGCTCGCGAGATTGATCCGGACGTTGAACTTGGAGAGACCATTATGGTCGATTCAACTCCGGAAGATTTTGGCCGGGTCGCTGCCCAGACAGCCAAGCAGGTTATCCTGCAGCGGTTGCGGGAAGCGGAGCGGGATGCACAGTACCTCGAGTATGTTGATCGAGAAGGCGACATGGTCCATGGTACGGTCCATTCCGTGACTTCTCAAGCGGTAACGATCGGCCTGGGGCGGGCGGAAGCGATACTGCCGCGGAACCAACAAATTCCGGGGGAACGATTCCATGTTCGGGACCGTGTACGGGTGTATGTGCTGGAAGTACGCAAATCATCGCGCGGCCCGATCATCATTGTATCCAGAACACATCCAGCTATGCTGCGGCGTTTACTGGAAATGGAAGTGCCGGAAATCAACCAGGGGCTGGTGGAGATCAAAGCGATTTCACGTGAAGCAGGCAAGCGGGCAAAAGTGGCGGTTGCAGCCATACGTGATGGGATTGATCCGGTGGGTGCCTGTGTAGGCTTGCGGGGTGTTCGCATCCAATCCATTGTTCGCGATCTGAATGACGAAAAAATCGACGTAATTGAGTGGAACCCGGATGTTGCACTGTTCATTTCCAAAGCGCTCAGCCCGGCACGGGTTTCAGGTGTATATCTTGATGATGACCCGAGCAGAGGGAAGACCGCAATGGTGGTCGTCCCGGAAGACCAGTTGAGCCTGGCTATTGGCCGGTCGGGTGTGAATGCTCGCCTGGCAGCCCGTCTGACAAGCTGGCGTATTGACATCAAGAGTCTGCCGGAAGCAGCCATGGAATCGCTCCACCTTTACGAGAATCACCCTGTGTTTACCGATCCTGATCTGCAGACACCTGAGCTGGTTGCCCAGATCCGCGAGGTTCTGGATAGGAAAGCGGAAAACCGGCCGATTACGCCGGAGGAATACCAGAGTCTCAACGCATTCGTGGAGCGGATTCAACGTTATTTGGAGCGAGAGCGCGGGGTCATCCGCCGTGAAGAGCGTGAGAAAGTGGAAGAAGCCCGGGCTGAAATTCCGGAAGCTGTCAGCCAGGTGCCGCTGGAAGATATTGGCCTTCCTGAGAGGGTGCTCAACCTGCTGCTTGAGGCAGGGTATGGGCAAGTAGCCAGGCTCTGGGAAGATCTCCTTGTCGATGAAGATCGGATCCTGGGTATTGCTGGAATAGGCCCGAAAGCCATGGAAGATTTGAAACAGGCTTTTGAAGTGTTGAAATCCAAATACTATGTTGAACCAGAACCTGAACCTGAGGTTGTTGAAGAAGTGGAAGCCGCGGAAGAAGCTGCGGATGTAATAGAAGCGGCTGCAGAAGAAGAAATCCTGACAGAAGCTGAAATGGAAGTGACTGAAGCTGCTGAAGAGATACTTGCTGAAGCAGAGGTGAAAGCGGGAGAGGAAGCCAAAGAAACAGAACCCGAGATTGCGGTTAAGGAAGACCTGGAATTTGCCACGATTCAGGAAGTCTTTGAAAAGCAGCCTGAAATCTTCGACCCCGTTTCTGTTGATGATTTTGATGATGAGACCGGGGATGAATTTGACCAGCAGAAGAAGAAGAAGCGCAAGAAAGGCCAGCGCATCGTCGAATTTGATCCGGATCTGGGAAAGACCATTGTGAAGAAGCGCCGAAAACCAGGCCGCAGTGATGATTGGGGCGATATAAATTACTGATCCAGGCAGCATCTGGTACGCAGGTGGTGCATTCGTGAAGAAAAAGAATCGTCGACAACGGCATATTCCTGAAAGGACCTGTGTTGGGTGTCGGGAGGTGCTGTCTAAAAAGGACATGATCCGGGTAGTGCGTACTCCTGAAGGTGTGCGCATTGACTCAACCGGGAAGCTGCCAGGCAGGGGGGCCTACCTGCATCAGCGGAAGTCGTGCTGGCAGCATGCGCTGTCCCGGGGATCGCTGGCTAACGCCTTGAAGGTGGAGTTCAGCGATGAGAGCAACGAACTGCTCTCCGCCTATATGGATCAGTTGTCGGACCCGTAAGCAGGTTTCAGGCGCAGCGATTATTACATAATGGGAGCCACGCAGATTCTATTAAGAGGTGCTCTCATTCTCAGCGCGAGTAAGTATGCTGGAGGTATCTATGAGTGAACAAGAAGAAAAAAGGATTGAACTCCCGACACTTATCAGTATCAGAGATATGGCGGAGCGGATTCAGATCAGCCCGATTGAAGTTATGAAAAAATTGATGGCCAATGGTGTGATGGCTAATATCAATCAGGAAATCGATTTTGATACCGCTGCGATTGTTGTGGCTGAATTCGGATTCGAAGCATCCCTTGAAGAACCGCCGGAAATGGCTGGTACCGAGGATCAGGTGGAAATGCCGCGCTGGCGCAAGTTGATCGGCGATGAGGATCCGGCTATGCTGAAAGACCGGCCTCCGGTTGTTACGATTTTGGGGCATGTCGATCATGGCAAGACCACATTACTCGATGCAATCAGAGAAACAAATGTTGCCAGCGGCGAAGCTGGCGGGATCACCCAGCACATTGGTGCCTACCAGGTGATCCATCAGGATCGGATCATAACATTTCTGGATACCCCCGGCCACGCAGCTTTTACAGCCATGCGAGCACGTGGTGCACAGGGTGCGGATATTGCTATCCTCGTGGTAGCGGCTGATGATGGTGTCATGCCCCAGACCCGAGAAGCGCTGGCCCATGTGCGTGCTGCCCGGGTGCCGATTCTGGTTGCGCTGAATAAAGTTGACCGTCCGAATGCCAATCCGGAAAAAGTAAAGAAAGAACTGGCTGATGTTGGCCTTGTTCCGGATGATTGGGAAGGGGACACAATTGTGGTTCCTGTCTCGGCGAAAATGCGGACAGGTATTGAAGATGTGCTTGAAGCAGTTTTGTTGGTAGCGGACTCCACCGAGATTAAAGCCAATCATGATGGCAAGGTACTTGGGACGGTCATTGAGGCGGAAGTTGATAAAGCACGTGGTGTTGTTACGACGCTGCTTGTACAGAATGGGACGCTGCGGGTCGGTGACGTGGTATTGATGCGCAATACCTGTGGTAAAGTTCGAGCCATGTTCGACTTTCAGGGGAAGAAAGTAAAGGAAGCGACGCCATCCATGCCTGTATCCGTGCTGGGATTGAGTGAGGTCCCTGATGCGGGAGAGCTGTTTACAATTGCGCCGGATGAGCGAACCGCGCGCGCCCAGGTGGCGGAGAATCAACTGGCTTCCTCTTCTGAGAACAAGAAGCAGGCCCTGTCGCTGGATCAGATATTCGAGGCATACCAGGCTGGACAGGCTCAGGAGCTGAAACTGATTATCAAGGCAGATGTTCAGGGTTCGCTTGAACCGATTGTCTCATCACTTAACGAGATGAGCGTAGGTGGTATTAAGGTAAATGTCCTGCAAGCCGCCACAGGTAACATTGGTGAAAATGATGTCATGCTTGCAGCTGCCTCCCATGCGATTGTTCTGGGCTTTAATGTGGAAGCGGATACAGCTACTCGCAATGTCGCTGATACTGAAGGCGTTGACATTCGTATTTATGATATTATTTATCGTCTTACCGAAGATATTGAGAAAGCGCTTAAGGGAATGCTTGCTCCCGAGATCAAACGCGAAGTGCTCGGTCATGCACAGGTACTGGCGATTTTCACTATTCCCAAATCGGGTAAAATTGCCGGCTGCCGTGTATTGGACGGGGTGATCCCGCGGAATGCCAGTGTTCGTGTACTGCGGGCAGGGGAAGAGCATTTTGACGGTTCGATTTCCTCCTTGAAACACGAGCACGAAGATGCGCGCGAGATCCGACAAGGTTTTGAGTGTGGTATCGGGCTGAAAGGATTCCAGAATTATAAAGAAGGGGATATCCTCGAAGCTTACAAAATGATTGAAGTTGCCGTCGTGTGAGGAGAGTGCCATGGCTAGTGAGGCAAGAGTACGCAAGGTGGCAGATCGAATCGCTGAGGAAATTGCCGACATCCTATTAAGGGAAACGGAAGATCAGCGATTAAGTCAGATATCTGTAATGGGGGTGCAGGTTGATCGGGAATTAGCATTCGCCACGATATATGTTTCTTCATATCTTTCTGAGACTGAGGATAGTGAAATTTTACGGGCACTGGAAGGCGCCAAAGGTTTCCTGCGCAGTCAACTGGCAGCACGTATTCCTCTGCATTCCTTTCCTCAACTGCGTTTCAAATTGGATACAACATCCACACAAGGTGCCCGAATCGATGATTTGCTGGCAGGTATCCGGCAGGAGCGAAAACAGAATTCAAGGGAGCAGGGTGAAGACTGATTTTCAGGAACTTAATAGCCTGATCAATACTGCCGGAACAATCGTTGTTGTGTCTCATTTGCGGCCGGATGGAGATGCAGTAGGTTCACTGCTATCTCTAACCCTGTCTCTGCTCGCCGCAGGAAAAAAAACTTTTCCTGTGCTTGTCGATGGCCTGCCGCAGCGATTTTCCTTTCTTCCCGGTGCAGACCTGGTGCAGAAGCAGCTGCCTGCATCCTGGGATCTGTTGATCTGTGTGGATTGCTCGGATTTCGAACGAACTGGTTTGGGGAACGAAGTACTTCAGAAGAACCCGATTGTTAATATTGACCATCATCCAACGAATACAACATTTGGCAATATAAACTACATTGTTCCAGCCGCTGCTGCGGCTGTGGAAATTGTGTATGATGTTATTCGCACCCTGCATTTGCCAGAAGATCTGGGTGTGAGAAATAATTTGATGGCAGGCCTTCTGGCTGATACAATTGGATTCAGAACATCCAATGTTCATGCTGGTTCTTTACGGATGGCAGCAGATCTACTGGATCAGGGGGCTGAGCTATCAAAATTGTATGAACAGGTTCTGAATCAACGCACATTTGCAGCAGCGAAGTATTGGGGGCTGGGGCTGGAGAATATCCAGCAACGCGGAAATCTGGTATGGACTTCACTGTCTCTGACGGATATGCAGGCTTCCGGATACCGGGAACATGATGATGCGGATTTGATAAATTTTCTCAGTACAATCGAAGATACGATGGTAACTTTGCTTTTTATTGAGCAGCCAGGCGGAAAGGTTAAGATCAGCTGGCGGGCTCGTGATGGAATCGATATCGCTGTATTGGCAGAACGGTTTGGCGGGGGTGGGCATAAGCCTGCTGCTGGCGCCATGCTGGAAGGATCTTTACCTGAGGTTCAGGAAGAAGTCTTATCCGCAACCATAGCCTATATGAACGCTGGAAGGAATTGAGAAAGAGCTATGAAAAATTTTGGATTACTGGTGGTAGATAAGCCGGTTGGCCCGACTTCACATCAGGTTGTTTCCCTGATCAGACGTGGTACTGGTATTCGAAAAGTCGGCCATGCGGGCACACTGGACCCGCGGGCGTCCGGGGTGTTGATTCTATGCCTGGGGGCAGCAACAAGGCTAAGTGAATACCTTTCAACCTCAAACAAGCAATACGAAGCTGTTGTCCGCTTTGGGTCTGCGACGAGAACATATGATTCTGAAGGTGAAGTCATGTATGAGACGGGAGAATCTCCGACCAAACGCGAGATAACGAATCATCTCCCGGAGTTTATGGGAGAAATCGAACAGGTCCCGCCACCCTTCAGTGCGATCAAGATAAAAGGAAAGAAAGCGTATGAGCTTGCCCGGGATGGTAAAGATGTAGAATTGGAAGCCCGTAAGGTGACGATTAGCAAGCTCGAAATTGCTTCCTACCGCCCTCCAGATCTATCCCTGCGTATTGAATGTTCAGCGGGCACCTATATCCGCTCCCTTGCACATGATCTCGGGAAGCGAATGGGTACAGGAGCTTATCTGGCTGGCCTGCGCCGGACGAAAGCGGGCCCTTTCAAGATCGAAGATGCTACTCCTCTGGCGATGCTTGAGGTCGGGTTTATTGCGGAGAATTGGGAGCAGTATGTCATTCCGGCAGCAGAAGCACTGCCTGAATTTCCGATCATTGATGTTAGTGGAGAATTATTGTCTCAACTGCGGAACGGTCACAGGATTGAGGCAGAACCAGACTCAGTTGGGTATGCCCGGGCGATCGATCAGGATGGTGAACTCGTTGCTATTCTTGAAGCTGTGGAAAATGGCACGCTCTGGCATCCATCCAAGGTATTTCAAACCTGATAGCATGCAGCATCTTGATTCGTTGGCCTCTCTATCGCTTTCAGAGTCTCTGGTAACGATCGGTATATTTGACGGCGTTCACCTGGGTCATCAATCGATTCTACATGACATAGTCCGAGCTTCCCGGGTAACTGGAGATCCCTCGGTTGTCGTCACATTTTACCCACACCCCGCATTGGTGCTGGGCAAGAAAAAAGGCCCATACTATCTGACAAACCCTCAGGAGCGAGCTGAGCTTATTGCTGAACAGGGTGTGGATTATGTTATTACTCTGTACTTTGATGAACAACTGGCACGTGTATCCGCTGATTCATTTCTGGAAACACTGCAGTCCCATCTTCATTTTCAAGCCCTGTGGGCTGGTGAAAATTTTGCTTTTGGGCGCAATCGGGAAGGAACTGTGGAATATCTCGAAGCAGCCCGGCAACAGGTCGGCTTTGAGTTTTTTGTGATCCCCCCGCGTTATACCGGTGGAAAGATCGTCAGCTCAAGCCGTGTCCGTGAGGCAGTGCGCCAGGGAGATGTCGCTGAAGCTGCTGAATGCCTGGGACGGCCGTATGCAGTCAGCGGCGAAGTGATCCACGGTTCTTCCCGCGGACGGAGTATCGGATTTCCCACGGCCAATCTGGCTTTCTGGGAAGAGCAGCTTATCCCACGAACCGGTGTGTATGCCTGTAAAGTGGATGTGGGGTCAGATGTCTTCCCCGCTGTGGTGAATATTGGTCAACGGCCCACTTTTGAATCATCGAGTTCAGCCATTCATATGGAAGCACATCTGCTGGATACCAGCCAGGATCTCTACGGGAAAACAATCCGGGTTCATTTTATAAAACAGATCCGGGCAGAGAGAAAATTCTCCTCTGTGAAGGAACTTACACAACAGATACAAAGAGATGTTCAACAGGCACAGGGTATTTTTGATCCAGATCTGTAATATCAATTCTGTTTCTGAAAACACCTTCAGGTGAAATGGATACAAGCGAGGGGTGTATAACCGATGACCACGAATAAGCGCACGATCTATCTCCTTAACCCCCGAGACTATTCACCAGAACTGATTGCAGTTGCTTTTGCAAAAACTTCCCGCTCCCCATTATCTTTTCTTACGATTGCTGAGGAACTGAATGCGGCAGCTTCCGCACAGTTCCATGAGAAATGGGTGGTCGGATATGGACATGCTTCGGTTGCAGAGCATGCTGTCCTTCATCTTGCCCTGGAAAATGTCTCCAGACTTGCTGTAGAGACGATTGAATCAAACCGCCTGGCCTCCTATACTGAGAAATCCACCCGATATCAGAAATGGGATGCTGACAGTTTTTATACACCTGTAGAAATCCTCGAGTCGGCTTTCACAGGGTTATACCTGAAGACTGTGGGAATGATGTTTGCAGCATACAACGAGGTGCAGGCTCCGGTTCGGAGTGTGATAGCCGGGCAGTATCCACAGCGCAGGGATGAGACCCAGGAGCAGTGGGATCGAAGGATACGTTCCCGTTATATCGATTCCTGCCGCTTCCTTTTGCCTGCAGCTTCACTTGCCAATGTCGGCATGACGATCAATGCCCGTATGCTGGAGCATGCCCTGTGCAAGATGCTCTCTCATCCGCTGGAAGAAGTGCGATCGATTGGCGAGGAGATCAAACGTACTGCACTTGAGGAAGTGCCGACACTGCTGAAATATACTGAGGCTTCTTCGTATCATTGCCTGGTGAGAAACAATCTGCAGCGAGTTCCGCTGCCGGAAAAAACCGAACCGGAAAAAATGGTACAGCTGCTGGACTTCGAAAAGGATGCTGAAGAGAAGGTGCTGGCCGCAGCACTCTATGAGTACAGCGATGTTCCTTTCAACAGTGCCCTGCTGTATATCCGATCTCTGGAAAGAGAGGATAAGGCTGCACTTGTTGAAAAAATTCTTAGAGAACGCGGCCGGCACGATGCACCTCCCCGCTCATTGGAGCATGCATCCTATATGTTTGAAGTGGTTGTCGATCAGGGGGCTTATTTTGAACTCAAACGCCACCGCATCATGACTCAGACACCACAGCCGATGACAGTGAATGCAGGTTACGCAGCCCCGCGGTTGCTGTCGGAAGCAGGTGTGGATGATCGCTATTGCCAGGTCATGGACCAGGTTGCAGAAGTAGTGGAGACGATTGCCTCCTGGAACCCTGAAGTTGCTGCTTATCTGATACCCAATGGATTCAACCGCCGTGTACTGATGACATTGAATCTGCGTGAGTTGTTCCATCTTTGTGAACTGCGTGCGGCTGCCAATGCCCATTATTCCGTCCGCCGTATTGCATACCGCATGGTGGAACTTGTACGGCAGGTTCATCCTCTGCTGGCAGGATATATCCGGCTGCCCGAAGGGGAAAGTTGGCAGACGATAGAACGGGAGAACTTAACCAATACCGGGCTGCAATAACGTATAGAGTTCAATCCCTGAAGAAAACAGCGCTTCATCCGGCTGGTATTTTGGAGGAGATTCCGTACCTACGGATTCTGCTCTGTCGGCGGGAATCGCTTTTTAATAACGGCAGCCATTTCCAGTGCTCTCTGAGGAGCTGTCCCTACATACGAATCAGCATTGAGTAATTCTCTGATACGTACCGGCTGCAGATACTTGAGTATTGTTGTATCTGCACTGAGATGGTCGACTAGCGGATTGGCGGATGCATTCTCCACGGCTTCCCAGGCGACCATACTGTGCTCGCGCAGCCGTTCGTGCATCTGCTGACGGTCCGCACCTGCACGTACCAGTTCGTTGAGGACTCTTTCCAGCGCAGAGAACGGGCCAAAGTTTGTCAGGGTTCTCTTAATCGCCTGCTGATCGACAGCAAGGTTTTCGAGTATCTTGTTCAGGGTGATCAGAACCTCATCCATGGCAAGGAACGCTTCCGGGATAACACTCCTTCGGTTGGCAGAATCATCCAGTGTGCGTTCGAGCAGAGAAAGGGCACTGTTTTCCCAGGTTGTCTGCAGATGGGATGCAATCTGACGCGTGAGTGAGCATATTTTTTCAGCTTTTACAGGATTCCGCTTGAAAGGCATTGCACTGGAGCCGACTTGCTTTGCACCAAAGGGTTCGGCCAATGTGCGAAAACCGGGAGATTGGAGCACACGAAGGTCAAAGGCCATCTTATGCAGAGATGCTGCCAGACCGGACAGGCTGCTGAGAAGCCAGTAATCCTGCACACGGGGATATGTCTGGGTGCTGATGGGGAAAGCTTCAATTCCGAGAGCCTCCATGACCGAAGCTTCAAGCATTTCAGGCGTGACAGCAGTATTCGAAAGCATTTCCTGGAATGCGGCTGCACTGCCGACAGCACCCTTGATTCCTTTACCACGCAGTTGAAGGCGAAGCCGGGCCAGCTGCTCAAAGTGCAGCAGCAGTTCCTGTGCATATCCGGCCAGACGGTAGCCGAGGGTAGTGGGTTCAGCCGGCTGGAGATGTGTATATCCCATCACGGGTAAGTCGGCCCATGCTGCTATGTGGTCTGCAATCAGCAGAAGGCTGCGGCGCAGCTTGGTAAGCAGCAGGGTCAGTCCGGCTTTCTGGCGCACAATGTCCGCATTATCCTGGACATCCGCGGATGTGAGTCCCCAATGGAGTACTGATCCTCCCTGTCCGCACTGTTCTGCATAAGCCTTGAGTTCAGCCATCAGATCGTGCCCGATTTCTTCTTCAATTTCCTGAGCGCGTTCGATGTTTACTTTGTCCTGGTTTTCTTTGATCGTATCAATCTGCTCTGCAGTGACCAATCCCGCAGCAGCCTGCACTTCGGCGACAGCTGTCCAGATTTTACGCCAGGCAAGCCGCTTGGTCCGCTCCGACCACAGTGAGCGCATCTCAGCAGATCCGTAGCGGGTCGAGTAAGGAGATTCGTAATTCATATTTACCTCTTCCTTTTACTGACCACCGGTCCCGGTCAGGTGTTTTTACCAGCTTGCAGGAGGAACATAAACCTCAATAGCCAAGCTGTTTCAGGCTGCGGTCGTCATTCCGCCAACCGGGGAGTACCTTTACCCTGAGTTCCAGATAGATTTTTCTCCCGGACATGGATTCTATTTCCTTACGGGCAGCTGTGCCAATTTTGCGGAGCATCATGCCTTGTTTCCCAATCACAATGCCCTTTTGCGACTCGCGTTCCACAAATATCGTGGCTTTGATATAGGCAAGTTCTTCCGAACGTTCCTTGTATTGATCAATCCGGACAGCAATACTGTGAGGGACTTCATGATGAAGGAACTCCATCGCAGCACTGCGGATCATCTCGGCAGCAATATCACGTTCATAATCAACAGTCAACTGGTCTTCCGGGTAATACATCGGCCCTGGCAGAAGGAGATCAATCCACTGGTCGATCAATGTACGGTCTATGCCCTTTACTGCGGAGACAGGAGTCAGGTCTGTATCAGGCAGCAGTTGCTTGTAGATCACTTTCCTCTGCTCCATTTCGATTTCTGAAACAAGATCAGCTTTGTTCAGCAGGCCAGCTCGCGGGATAGGGTAAGATTTTTCCTTAAGAAGATCAGTCATAAGCCTGTCCTCTTCTGTTGGATCCATGCTGGCATCAAACACGATCAGGTGCAGGTCAGCATCTTCAAGTGAGGTTCTGGCGGCATGATTCATCAATTTACCGAGTTTATGGACTGGTTCGTGTATGCCGGGTGTGTCTATGAAGATCAGCTGTGCATGCGGCAGCGTGAGGATCCCCGCCTGTGTACGCCGGGTTGTTTGTGGCCTGGCGGAGACGGCGGCGAGGTTATGCTGCAGGATGGCATTCATAAGGGTGGATTTTCCCACATTCGGCCTTCCGATCAATGCCAGGAAGCCAGAGCGGAACAGGGTGTCCTCAGTTGAATTTGTCATGCTGGTATTGTGGTTTTTTCTGTTCTCTATGTCAAGCCCGGTCCTGTTTCGCGTGTCTGTTTGCACCTGATCGGGCGGGACTTAAAGTACGATCGATGCAGCAGTGATACCTGCAAGACGGTTAATATTTGAGTTATTGTGAACAAAATAAGATCAAGGTTGCGTAATACTGGAGAATCTAAAGAGGCGAGCAGGTATTTTTGAAGTACAATACAGAGACCCTTTTTGGAACAAAAAACAGGGAACACACCAAGAAGTACAACATAAGGATCGGAATACAATGAGCATTTTTTCCCGAAAAAAGAAGAATCGGTTTATTGAGTTGCTGGTTAAACAGGCAGAGCTCACCTTTGAAGGCTGGCAAATGCTGCAGAAATTTGTTGAAGAACAGGATAAGGAAATTGCCAGGCAGGTTTCTGAAATTGAAAAAGCAGCTGATGAAGTCCGTCGGGTGTTGATTGATGAGTTGAACCGTACGTTTGTCACCCCCTTTGACAGGGAGGATATTTTCGCCTTATCCCTTTCTGTGGATGATTTGCTTGATTACGCGAATACGACTGCTGAAGAGATGTCCATGCTGGAGATCAAATCCAACCCGTATATTGAGCGTATGGTTTCCCTCCTGACAGATTCAGCCCGGGAGATACATCAGAGTGTCCTTAGGCTTGAGGATCACCCCAATGTTGCCAATGACCATGCGGTTCGGGCGAAAGCGCTGGAAAACCGGATGGAAACAGTGTATCGGGAGGCGATTGCAGATCTCTTTCATATGCCGCGCGATGTCGAACATGTGGTAGATATGCTGAAACTGCGAGAGATATATCGCCATCTTTCGAACGCTGCGGATCGTGGTGATTCAGCTGCAAATATTATCGGGGATATTGTGGTGAAAATGATCTGATCCCTGGTATCCCGAAAATCATCCCCTGACTTCATTATGGGGGTTATTCTCTTCCAGTATAGCTGCCAGCCGGTCAAGCTTCTTACCCACCTCACGCCATTGGATCTTTGAGACGCCGAGTTTATGCCTGATAGCAGTTTCCTCAGCACCCTCCAGATAATCAAATAAGGCAGAAGACCAGCGGCACATATTAAAGGATAAATGTTTGTCCAGAAGTGCCATTTCACCAATATCCTCGAGAATGTATTCCAACCTGCGAGGGGAGTAGGGGAAGAGTAGGTCTTCAGGATTGTATTGTGCAGCATACTCATGGAATGCTGGAATCCAATCAGCAGGCAGGGAGAGCTTTCTCTCCCGATAACGTTTACTCATGTCGTCATACCGGATATATACGACGGGGCCATCGGCTGAATTCAGGTCGATATGGTTCAGATGAATGGTCAGGCATTCACTCTTTTTTATAGCGGTGGAAAGGAGCAGCCGAACAAGGACATACGGCCTTGCGTCCGGTTTTTTCTTATTCGATCGCAGCTGCACGACTTTTTTCATAATAAGATCTGCCTCATCCCTGGTCAGCACTTCCGGCAGAGGGCTCAGCACAGTCTGCTGAGGGACAGCAGCCGCGGGATCCGCTGGAAGGACACCGTATTCAGTCAGCCAACGGAAGAAAGACTTGATTGAGGTTACTCTGCGGGCGTATGTCTTGGGGCTGCAAGGGGCTTTGCGGTGATTCAGCATCCAGTTGAGGAAGTTTTTCAGATCGTGTGTGCCGATTGCATTCAGGGATTGCCCGCTTCCGATATATTTCGCCAGCAGCCTCAGGTCGGCGGTGAAGGCTTTGACGGTATGGATGGAACGGCCTTCGTCTGCCAGGATCTCTTCCCATGTGTTAATTGCGGCGCTGAGACTTGCTGTTGGACTGAGAAGCATACCGGTTGAGGAGTCCGCCTGGTTGCCGGTAGGGGTGGAAAAAAGGGGAAGATCCTTTTCTTGTGGTGTCATGTGATACTCCTGCAGTTTCTGCGCATAGCCAAAGTGTGGGGTTAGCTTAGCCTGCACAGGGGAAAAAGTCAACTGCAGTACAACATAAATGCTGCTTTTCAGAAGGAGTATAGAAAACACACAAACGGGCTTGATTTCTGCAGCAGACAGCAGATATTAGTTGGAGGATTCAATTCCTCTTTTCTTTGCCTTGCACCTGTAGAAGAGGGTAGTAGTTACCAGCTGCCAGGCAGAAATGCTTCCTCAAGAATCTGCCTTATGGCTTCGTCTTCAGGTAGAAGGACAGAAGCTCCGGTCTCAGGGACTGTGTAGCCGGAGACAGCATCGCGGGAGATACTGAAGAAGCGGATCTGATCCGGCTGTCTGGCAAGCCGTACTGCCAACGGCAGGAGTGAGAAAAGCGTATTCAATTCGAGATCTGTATTTACATACTGGTGGTATGTTTCATACAGCTCCGGGATGCTGGTGAGGCTGTGCAGCGAGATCGCTTTTCGAAAGGCTGCTGCGATAATCTGCTGCTGCCGTTGAATCCGGTCAAAATCACTGCTGGCTTTCCGAACCCTGGCGTAGCAAAGTGCACTCTGGCCATCAAGGTGGAGGCTGCCTGCAGGATAATTAACCGTCTGGAGATCACAGGTATCGATAATGAGGCGATTATTTTCTAGGTCAACACCACCCAGCAGATTTATTACGCTGATAAAGCCGTTAAAGTCGATTTTTGCATAGTAATGTGTAACAATGCCCAGATTGTATTGGATGGTTTCGGCAAGCAGCTGTGTACCTCCCAGTCCTTCAGCTGTGTTAATCCGGGCCATCCAATGATCAGGCAGATAGACGTACAGATCGCGCGGAATGGAGAGAACGCTTGCTGTGCCCTGATCCATGTTGAAGGAGATGATCATTATCGTATCGGTCCGGACTCCAGGGAATCCCTGGCGGGTATCGGAACCGGTCAGGAGAAGATTGACCGTATGCGGAGAGAGCGGCAGCAGTTCCATTGGTGGGTGTGCCGGAACAGCGACGACTGAGGCAAGTAACTCAGAATTTGCTAATGGTTCCGGGGGGAGAAGTATCGGAGCTTCCATAGTACTCTGAGAAAGGGGGAGGAATGGCGTGGGTGTGGGGACTACCAGAGCTGTGTCTGTCGTGGAGGCCAGAGTCCCGGTCTGGGTTAATGAGAAAGCAAGGCTTAAGAACAGAATAAAGGCTGACAGAAAGATCAAACCATACGTTCCGGATCGTGTTTCTTGAATCATTATTCCTTCCCCCTGTTACTGATTTCTTCGGTTCTCTTTCAGGTCAAACAGGCTCCAGTGCTGATGCGCCCCTGATTACGGAATCGCCTGCGATATGCCAGAGAAAGTTTATTGATCCCCCAGATTTCAGGATAAGCCCGACTGAGCCGGAAGCAGCATTGAAATAGTACTCCCTCTGCCAACCTGGCTGTCTATCCACACTTTACCACCATGATTCTCACAAAAGTTCTTAACATCCGAAAGGTTCAGAATCTCATGATCAGGTTGTCCCTGTTCCCCTGCTGGTGTGAAGATTAGATCCAGCTTCTCTCTGGGGATGCCTTTCCCCCGGTCCGCGATAGAAAGGAGGATGAAGTGATCCTGCCTGCCATCCTGCTGCACCGCTGCGATTGTTATCTCTTCCTCAGAATTGGATCCGAAAATAGCATGCAGCATCAGAAGATTCAGAGCTGCCTGTAATTCCTGCGCGGGGCAGCTGATCTGAGGGAGTTTTTCTGGAAGATCGAGTTCCACAGAAAGGTTTTTAGCGGATATTTCCGGACCCAGGTCTGTTGATACCTGCGAAATACATTGTGCAAGATCACAACTGTCACGCTGGTTAAAACCGGGATTGGCGGTCGCAAGAGCGGGTTGTTCATCCAGAACCAGGGTTATATCCTCAATAGAAGCCTGGATCCGTTCGAGGAATTTTCGCTGCATGGTGCCAAGCAGACCAACGGACTCCCCCATGAGCAGTGAGGCATATCCTTTCATCGATGTCAGCGGTTTTTGCAGACTTTGCAGCAGAGCAAAATAATCCTCGATGATATCTTCGGATTTGAGGTCTGTGCCATGTTTGTCCTGGAGTTCAGTAAGATTATTACGGGTTTCGGCCAGTTCCTGGAGGACCATACGGAGTTCTGAGGCAAGTTGCATACTTTTATTTTCTGCTTCTTCCCCCTCTTTTGACAGCGCAGTTTTTAACTGCTCGGTTTCTTCTTCAAGGGATGAGATCCGGTTCTGTGCATTACGATACTCGCTGAGAATCTTGCGCTGCTTCTCAAGATCAACAAGGTATTTGCTGCGGGCTATATTGAGTGATTCGCGCAGCCGGTTCTGTTCTGCTTCAAGAGACCGCATCTTTATCCGGGCCTGTTCGTAATTTGCCTCGATTGTCTTGAGGTCTTTCAAACGCTGCTGCTCTTTATTAACTGCCAATAATGCACGGCGGAACCGTTCGTTTTCCTTTTCCTGCTGTTCAAGCCGCTGGGCAGTCTGTTCATATTCCTGCTGGAGCTCCTCATGTCTCTGAACATTCTGACGGTACTGTACTCTGGTAGAGTCCAGTGATTCCCGTAGATTGGCGACCTGGTCGTTCATTTCAAGCAGTTGGACCTGACTGCTGCGGTATTTGTCAAGCAGGGTTTCCCTTTTTTCTGCCAGGTTGCGAGTCGTGTCGCTGGCACTCTCCAGGATGCCGCGCAGGTGAATAATGTCTTCCTCGATTTCATTCATTTTCTCTTCATTCAACTGCACAAAAGAAGTCTGGCTTTCCTGCTTACCGGTCAGTCTTTGCAGGCGGTTTGCGATCAGATTAGCCACAGTTTCCAGGCTCTTGCGTTCCTGCTGTTTCCATTGATATTTTCGAACTGGTGCAAGCAGCAGCGCTCCACCGAATATCTGTTTATCAATAAAGAAGGGGGTAAACAAAATGGGGCCTTTGATCGCGCGGCGTAAATTCTTCTCAAGCATCGAGGTGTCTGCCAGCTGCCGGGCATCAGCCAGCAGGAAGGATTTTTTCCGTATCATGGCTTCGTACAGGTTGGGGCAGCTGCTGGCGGAAAGCGAGCTTTCAGGGATTTCTCGTTTTTGCAGACGGTTATAACCGGTTGCGATGGAAAAATGTCCGTTTGCGGTAGGAGCGGTAAGGATAAGGCAAATATCAGCATGAAATGTTGTGGTTAGTGCACTGGCCATTTCGATAACCAGATTAAGTTGAAAATCATCATTATGTGCTGCGTTCAGCTGGTTAATTGCTGCCATCATGGCATTCCAGGCGGTGGGCTCCTGCCCGTTTTCCACGGGTCCCGGAGTATCCTGCCGCGGTTGCGCGAAGCTGCGTGAGGCAAGCAGCGCATAGAGCGGGTAGGCGCAGATTTCAGCCAGTCGAACCATTGCAGCCAGCGAACCGTGGGCAGACTCCATTGTGAGGTGCAACCCAAACCCGGTTGTGAGCAGCCCAAGCGGGAGGATATATAGCAGCCACAAAGAGGTCCGGCTGAGAATGATTCCGATCAGCATAACCACACCGGCAGCCAGTGATACCAGACTCCATATCGCATCCATCCAGCTCTCATTAAAGGAATCTGCAGTTTCCAACTGGAAGGACGCGACAAGTGAAACGGAAATCATGAGCAGGCAGAGAATGCTGACGATCACAAGCACTTTCTTGAGGGTGAAATCGTTCTTGATAACCAGGGCGGCAGTAAGCAGGAAAACCCCGTACAGGCTGCTGAAGCGGTCGATGGAGGGCAAAATGCGGGAGTCGATCCAATCAAACCAGCTCAGTCCGGTGAGAATCATCAGAATCAGGTGAACAACAAGCAAAACAGCAGTAACGCGTATCCAACGCATGGCGGAGGACTCAGGCTGGCGGTAGAGTTGTGCGAGGCTGTATATGAGTGCCAGCGCCATGGTAAGAACGAGGAAATAAGCCAGGGACCCTGGCTGTTCAATCAGAAGAGCTGCTGTTTGCTGCAGAGTCATAGAGATCACTTCTGAGAATGCTTTTGTCGCACCGATTATAGCATTCAATCCCTTCTTCTTCACAATGCGAAGCTTCGATTGTGCATATATTGAGAAGCAAGAATCATGCCTTATATGGAGAATGGGGATGGAACTGGAAATATCCGAATGAACATCCCCCCCTGTCCTGCCTCTCAGCATACCCTGAATTATGGACAAGCGGAACTGAGACTTAAGTCCTGTCAGGGTGTGGCCGGGGATGCATTGTGCAGACCGGCTGCCCGGGAATATGAAAGGCAGCGGTTATTCATGGGGGATACCGGATAGTGACGGAACGGGAGGTTGTTACTGGATTTCCTCGGCAGGTGTGGGTGTGAGGCGGTTTACAAAGCGAAGGGCAATAATGCCATAGACCAGCGTTAACCAGAACGTGATACCCCGGTAGGAGAGGGTGAGAATTATGGATTGGGTAAAAGGAACTCGGAGCGAGGTCAAGGCCAGCGACATGGCACCTTCCACAAAACCAAGTCCGGCAGGTGTGGGGGAGATGATGACGAACAGATAGCTGATGCTGAAGCCGCCGACCAATGTCCCCAGGGTTATGGTTTGCCCGAAAGCGAGGAAGATGAACGCCAGGACACTGTTCAGAAGAGCTTTTCCCAGCAGTGCCAGAAGGGCGGGTTTGATAAGGCTGGTGGGATGATGGCGGACCTGTTTAAGCCCCTCGGCAAGATCACGGGCAAATTCTGCAGCCCGAGCGGGATTAATATAATCGCGCTTCAACAACGGCCGTAGAAGCCCATTGATTTTCCGGGAAGACCAGGATAGGAGGCGGGCCATTTTTTCTTCAGATCGCATTCCGAGATACAGCAGTGTCGCAAACGTAATGGCAAGAAGGAGGAGGAGGATGGCGGCTGCAATCTCTCCTCCATTGAGCTGATTGCGGCGGAAAAGAGCGATCAACCCGAGAGCGACAAAACTCAGAATGGCAAAATAATCCAGCAGGATATACAGTGCGGCGGCAGTTGTTACCCGACCGGGATTGTGGTCGTTTTTGCTGGCATCATCCAGGAAAATTGCCATCCCGCCGATACCAGCCGAGGGAGCAACGATATTTACAAAGTTGGCCGCGGTATAAAGCAGGAGCAGCCGTACCAGTTTCTCCTTGAGGCCGAGGATTGCATACAGCTCCTGAAAACAGGCAGCCATTGTTATTAGCCACAGCAGATGGGCTAAAATACCAAGCCCCAGCCAGCGCCAATCGCCTTTCTGCATTGTCTCGGCAACTTGCTGGACCTCACTCAGGCGCGAAATGGCAAAGATGAATGCGGTAAACAGTAGAAGCAGGAAGATGATCCTCCTGATAGTGCTGCTCTGCTGTTTGCTGTGCTTTTCTGACTTCATGATCCTGTATATCCTGTACTGTTTCGAAATCTTTTCCCTGTGTATCAGATGGTCAGGTATCGGAGCTTATTATAGCCTACCTGATGACGATAAGATGATAAAAACTCTGCACTCTATGATGGGGCGGCATACAGGATTACCGGCCCTGTTTCAGTGGACGAGTTCGTTTCTTCGGCACTGTGCCGGAAAATTGGGCGGGGAAGTCCATCAGCGGTCTGTTTCTGCTGGTATGGGTTCATTTGAAATAGGGAGGAAGGGGATCCGGTATAAACAGAATGGTTGGGTAAAAAAACACGACCAGCCATATAGCTGGTCGTGTTTTATCCATTCAGCGAAAGGATCAGTCTCGTTCGACTTCGATCACATCACGACCAGCGTAGTGACCGCAGCTGGGGCAAACGCGATGAGGCAGGCGTTTTTCACCACAGTTGGTGCAGGTGACTAACTGGCGTGCGGGAAGTGCATCATGGGCACGACGGCGATCTCGACGACCCCTGGATATTTTTCGCTTCGGAAGTGGTGGCATGGTTGACCTCCTTAACTATACAGCACACTGCCTGCCCTGCGGGCAGGCTGTATCATTATAGCAGGCTCGTCGAGGGTGTCAAGATATGAATTAATTCATTGCAGTACCGAGGTTTCGATCCGTATTTTAACCACATGGATTACCGGAGTCGGTGGGGACCCGGTAATCTATGTGGTAGGACGGCATGCTGAAGATTATGGCCCGGAGATGATAATTACCGTGACTGTTGCCGTGTAATCGCTGTGTGCAACGGTATCGGCAGCGATGTCGAGTGAAAAATCCGGGACAAAGTTGTATACACCCATTCCGGTATCAGCCGCGGCTGACATCAGGGTTGCTGCAGTAGTGGATAGAGCAGTGTAATCTGTGATGGAACTGGTCGGTTTGGTATTGCCACTCGCTATTGTGATGTTTGCATCAAGCAATCTGACTTTGAAATTGCTGACCGCTATCGAATCTACACCACTTGTGAAATCGGTTGATGCTATAGTGATGTGCCAGCCGGACCCGGAACCGGTAGCATCTTCAGCTTCCCAGGTCGTAGAATCACTGTCATACAGGGTTTGATCGGCTCCGGAGAGCGTCCCGCTGAAGTTGATGTCCTGCGCTGTGACCGAAAGAACCCCTGCTGTGATATTGGCAGTTGCTGTGCCTGTATCAGAATCATCAGCCAGAGCAGTTCCGGTGGACAGCACAAGCAGGAAAGCCGTTACCATGATAATTCTTATTGATTTTTTCAAGCTCATACCCCCGTTCTGATTTATTTTGTCGGCAATAAGGTCGGATACATTATTTTCTGTGGTTGGTAATGGGTTTACCCTCTTTCCTTTGCCCGCGTGCTTTCAGCTACAACGAGACTCCCCCCGTTTCAATTCCTATTATCGGCAGGAAATTGTATTTCTGTAGTTCCTTGTCCGGGTTTATTTTTATTCTGTCCAGCGATTATCAGATATCCAGCCAGCACAAGTACCAGTATCAACAACGCAATGCCGATAAAAAGGAGCCCGATCCGGTCGAATAATGTAGCGGCTTCGTCAGCCTGTACAGAGGTTTCCGGGATCTGCCTGGCCTGTTCCCAGCGAACGGCCTCAGCTTCAGCAAAATTATATTCGTCCGTATTGATCGAGAAGTCTTCACTGAGTACGGCCTGGTAAACACAATCTTCTCCAAGCAGGGTGACACGAGCTTGGTATTCTCCTGGAGGTGGGGTTTGATTGAAGCTGAGCGGATAATGCATCTGATCTCCCGGGACAAAATATCCAATCTTCATCTCATGCAGTGCTGCCGTTGAGCCATCCTCGAGTGATACCAGCGCAAACTCACCGATGCCTTTAAAGTGCACATTGCCTGTGTTCTGCATCGACACGATTACCTTCCAATCCCCCCCGGTAGTCTCGGAGGTGATGCGATCCAGGCTGACAGTGCAGATTTCTTTGCCGGGGACGGTGATAATCATGGTCAACCCCATCTGGGAGACAATGCGCACGCCCACACTGTCCTGCTCTTCTGCGGGGATTTCTTCCACCGACGCAGGAGAAGCAAGAAATCCGGCAACATATTCACCCGGGGGTGTTCCTTCCGGAATGTGGACAGTAAAAGGAAGACGCAGCTGCTTTCCGGCCGGGATTTCCACCACACCCTCATCAGGCAGATCGATCCATCCCGCTGGCCCATCCGCCTGGCCGGGGAATGCGATGCCACCCATCAAGGCTGTATGGCCGGCAACCACCGAGACACGGATGCTGATATCTTTATCAGTAGAGTTGAGGGCCAGCAGTGCATCTTCGATAGTACTTCCAGCTTCAGAGGTGTACTGGAAGTACCCGATGGTTTGATTCTCGGGGCGCAGTCCGAAACTGAACGATTGTGCAAAGGCAGCCGAAAGAATCATCAGGCTGAGCAGGATGGAGATTGTAATACCGGTTGTTATTCGAAATTTCATGAGACTTCCTTTTTCATGGTCCTGCGATATAGGTTGTTGTGATGGTCGATTGATATGCTCCAGAATATGTTTCGGCTGCAACCCATAGTTGAAACTCCGGCGCGAATTCAAAGCTGCCCTTTCCTTCCGGACCCGAATAAGAGAGCAGGGTTTGATCGGAGGTAGAGAGCGATGTATACGATTCCATTTCTGAGGAAGGTTTATCGCTGCCGGAAAGAATAGTGATTGCGCTTTCCAGCAGGCGGATTTTCATATTGGAAACTGATATAGTGTGCGTGCCATCTGTCAGGTCCAAAGCGGATATGGTGATGTGCCAGCTGGTTCCGGGGTTGTATGTGCTGACAGCAGACCAGGCTGCGGTGGTTCCATCCAGGATCTGATCAGCCCCATTGAGGGGGGTATCCGGGAAAGAGACGTTATTCGTACTTACACTAACGTATGGGGTTGGGGTATTTGTGGGCGTGGGGCTGGCGGTGGGAGTATGTGAAGGCGTTGCTGAAGGTATGATGGTTGTATCACCAACCTGGAGGTTGCAGGTTCCCCATGAAGGGAAGCTGAAAGTCAGGTCTGCCCCGAATGCGCCGCTGATTTCGGTGCCGTCGTCGAGCACAAAACGCGCAGCCCATTCGGCTGTCGGGCGCGCATCAACCGGCCAGGAGATGTTTACTTCGCCACTGTCTACAGGTGATGTGTAGTAATTCTGATGTAGATAGACATAAGTGTCAAAATTATAGCAGGGGAAATAAAATTTGACGAAGTGAAAGTCGTAGGTGCTGTCCGGCCAGTAGAGGATCGAGCGTGTCAGGTCGGGAAATGTATCATTGGAATTCTGGATGACGGAATAGAAGACTTTATCATCGGTGTAATACGTAACCTCACTGAGCAGATTGCAGTCCGGTGTCGCGGTACTGGTGGCGGTGGAGGTGGATGTACTGGTCGCAGTTGCTGTGGGAGTGGCACCAGCCACAGCGGAGATGGTGGGGACTTCGATATGCGAAGCGCTGAGGCCATCCCAAGCTGTAGATCCGAATGCCGGGATCTGGATTTCAAAGACCAGCCGCTCGCCTTCACGGAAGGTGTAGCTTGTTGTGGCAAGAGAAGTGGTTTTCTCCTGCATGATACCGCCGGTATTGATTACCCAACTGGTGGAACCCAATATGTTCCAGCCATTGGAATCGGAACCTGCTTTCAGAGAGACAACATAGGACGGAGCATAGCCATCCTCAGTACTGGCTATCAGTACCACTGCTGTAGTGCCGGAAGCCAGCTCCCAACCCGTTTCCCAGGTGTCGGAATAGAAGGAGATCGTTGAATCGCTGCTTGACTGCAGATCACCTGAGG
This sequence comes from Anaerolineales bacterium, assembly GCA_016927115.1. GTDB lineage: Bacteria > Chloroflexota > Anaerolineae > Anaerolineales > E44-bin32 > JAFGNH01. The sequence continues at coordinate 50,730 of JAFGNH010000052.1, forward strand.
GCTCACTCTGAGACATCATATAGGTAAGTGGGGAAGTTTCAGCAGCAAGGTAGAAGGTGCTGGAAGAGCTGCTGATTTCTTGCGGCAGTGCCGGCAGCACGCCGGCAGAAACCTTACCCTGCTTCAAGGCGAATGTGGAAAGGAGGAGCAGTGCCAGGAACACAGCCCCCAGGTTAAACAACAGGTCTTTCGGGCGTATCTCCCGAATATCCTCTTTCATGGTGCCATTACAGCTGCTGTCCGGTTGACCACTGCTGGATGGCTCACTGCATGGTGGAATGTTGAGTGGCCTGACACTCATTACCCCCGCCCCTTTTGTCGACTTCACGAAAAGGTCGTGTGAAATCTGATTGAACGAACCATTTACCCCCGGGCCAATGAACCACGAATTTCTGAGGCCCAAATGAGTTATTTGTAGTTTACGTTGAGATTCTAATCGCGAAGATAATTGTAAAGTGAATGAAAGGTGAGGGTATTTGCCCGGATTCTCGCACGCCGACTCTTGAAGCCATCAAGATGGAGTGGAATATTTAAGGTAATTTGCATTGGTTGGATATAATCGAGTCCGGAAATGGAGTAAAAAGGAGCGTGGAGGTTCATTGAATGTCTGGAAAGAACCAGCTCCTTTTCCTGTGTACGATTAACAGTACCTGAGCCCAGATGGCAGAGGGGCTGCTGCGTTATCCGGGCAGGGATATATACGAGGTATACAGTGCCGGAACCGAAAAAACATTTGTAAAACCGGCTGCAATCAGAACGATGGCGGAAATGGGGGGATATTTCATTATGGTGTAGAAACTCTTTGGCCTGAAGTGCAGCCATACTTCAGGAGGGGAAATGAATATATCCTGAGGTAGAGATCCCTGTGCCTTCGGGGGGGAATCTATTTCTTTCTGATTAAAAGCCTGTAATATAGATAAAGCCCTTTTAGCACCCTGGGCTGAGAGTTGAACTCTAAGCTCATTTTCTGGCATCAGATGGAGGTGGAAATGGCAGAGGGGTATGGATACGAAAACACGGCAGAATACTATGATTTTGTGGTCCCGTACCGGGAGCGCCAGGATATTGCGTTCTATGTGGAAGAGTCGAAAAGGACGGAGGGAGAGGTGCTGGAAGTTGGCTGCGGCACCGGGCGGGTCCTTCTTCCCGCCGCGCGGGCAGGATGCAGGATAACCGGGCTGGACCTCTCAACGGAGATGCTGAAGGTGTGCCGGGCTTCTCTGGCGCAGGAGCCTCCTGAGGTGCGTGACCGCGTCAGCCTCCATCAGGATGATATGCGCAGCTTTGATCTGGGGAAGACCTTCCAATTGATAACCCTTCCATTCCGCGCATTTCAGCACCTGCTTTGTGTTGAGGACCAGCTGCAGTGCCTGCAAACGCTGCACCGTCATCTTGCGCCTCAAGGCCGGTTGATACTTGATTTCTTTAACCCTTCGCTGGATTTTATTGTGAACGTTCCTCTGGGTGAGGAAGTAGGCGAAGAACCTGAGTTCACCATGCCGGATGGACGCCGCGTGGTGCGCTGCAACAGGACAACGGCACAGGACCGGTTCCAACAGGTAAATGATGTCGAGTTGATCTATCATGTCACCTATCCGGACGGATTTCAGGAGCATCCGGTGCATGCGTTTAAAATTCGTTACACCTTCCGGTTCGAAGCGGAACATTTACTATGGCGAAGCGGTTTTCTCGTCGATAACCTGTACAGTGACTATGACCGGAAACCCTATGGAGCCGTAGATCCGGGAGATCTGATATTTATTGCCCGAAAACAACAGACTTGAAGATACCGGTAAAACAGTACACAGAAGATAAATGGAGGGAAACGCACGGCTGGCGGTAAGTCCGCCGGCAGTTTTCCTGGAGGAACCTTCGGACCATGAGACAAATCACAGCAGGAAAACAGATCGGACAGACACATCAGAACGCCGGAAGACAGCTGCATTATCTGCTTTTTCTACCCCGGAAGTATGGCGTGGAGGACCAGCAATCATGGCCGCTGCTGATGTTCCTGCACGGTATCGGAGAACGCGGCGACAGTAAGCGCACCTTATCCCGGCTGAAACGATATGGACCAGCCAGAATGGTGGAGGAGGATCCTGAGTTCCCATGCGTGGTTGTCGCTCCCCAGTGCCCCTCTGAAACCTACTGGGCGGTTCAGCTCGATCTGTTGGATACGCTCTTTGATGAGCTGCAGAGTACTCTTCATGTGGACCCGGACCGGATCTACCTGACAGGTCTCAGTATGGGAGGGTACGGCTGTTGGCACTATGCGCTGAATTATCCGGATCGTTGTGCTGCCGTAGTTCCCATAGCCGGCGGATTTAAGCATCAAAGTCGCGAGATTCCGGACAATATATGCGTGTTGAAAGATATGCCTGTCTGGGCGTTTCACGGATCTGCAGATACTGTTGTGCTCCCGTATCAGACGGAGAGCCTCGTGGAAGCCCTAAAGGCGTGCGGATCGTTCGTTCGTTATTCCCGTCTGGAAGGAGCGGATCATGCCCAATCGTGGGAGAGGGCATACGCTGATCCGCAGCTGTGGGCATGGATGATGGCACAGCGCAGGGTTTGAAACCGGGAGCAGATATTTTCGTAAAGCAGCATGGGAAATACGTGAGAATACTGGAGGTACATATGCCGCAGCTGGAAAAAGGTGGAAAACATGTATTCGGCTGGTCTCGAATTGGCACGGATGGGCGGATAAGGATTCCGCCGGAAGCAGCGATTGAATACAGCCTGGAATCCGATCAGGAAGCGCTGCTCCTGAATGGCAGTCGGACAAGCGGAGGGTTCGGGCTTGGCAGGGTAAACATCCTGCTGGAGAGTACCCTTGGCCAGATTTTCAGGGGGAAGATGGATACCTTACTCGGGGAGCCGTTCGGGACAGCCATCCAGATCGGCCGCAGGGTGGTATGCCGGGTACAACTACGGAGTGGGGAGTTTGTAGTCCCCGTGAATACGCTGGAGCGCTTCGGAGCTGCTGCTGAAGGGAAACTGCTGGTTCTGCGCGGCAGTGGCATGGCATTGGGATTCTCGGTCCGCGGCCCTATCTTCAAACTTGCAGAAGCGCATCCGGAACTGCTGGTTTTCTGACTTGTGTCAGCTTTGTTGGGTTGGTTGGGGAAATAATTCACTTTGATTTTAGACTGATCCGGACCTCATCCTGATATCCTAATCATGTATCTTTCCTCTGGACCAGAGCCAGGCCAATTATTGTGCGGGGCAATGTATCTCTGTCCGGAAAACCGGTTCAGCTCATAGTTTTATTATTGCAGCAAGGAGTCATAGCATTCTATAAATGAACGCTGAGCAGGAATTCAACGCCACCATTATGCCAGACCAGGCAGACAGCAGCTTTCTCCGTAAAGCAGTTCTGTTGTTTCAGAGAATAACCACTCCAGATCCATCACTGGCGTTGGAAGATCAGCGCAAATCGGCATTTTTCCTGTCTGTGCTGGTAGGGTTTCTCCCGATTGCCATACTTGTTACTATCGTGCGAGTATTGCTTCCTGAAGGAAAGTGGGCGCTGCACAATACCGATCTGCCAGCAATTCTGATTATTCTTATAATTTCGAGTGGTTTGTATGCATTGGGCAGAAGCCGGGCGTATTTTTCTGCTATCGGAATAACATTTTTTATAATTCTGCTAAGTATCTATTCCGTTTCATTTGTTCGTCAAGTTTTCTGGCCGTTGAGTCTGCTTTTTATTCTCCAACTGCTGTCAATCATGCTGCTCTCGCCAAATTTTTGTCGATTTGTGACAGCCGGCATGATACTGATAAATTCCATCTTTTCCGTTCTGTCTCCCCTTGTGGATCCGCTGGATATATTTTTTGGACCGACGCTGTATCTCATTCTAGGCCTGATCATCATTGAGTTCTATGAAAAGTACAGCCGGGTTCGTGAGCAGGATCAACTGAACGACCTGGAGAAACGTGAACAGCAATCGCGGGAATTTTATGCACGGGCAGAGCAACAGCGCAAACAGCTGGAAGGGTTGACGTCCGTCAGCCAGACACTGATAGAGCTTCAGGATCTGGAATCGCTGCTGGAGAGAATCGTAGAAAAGGCTATGATGCTGCTTCGCTGCGATTCTGGCGGGATTTACCTTCTGTGTGAAGATGAACAGGTGCTGGAATGGGTAGTTGCCCGGGGGGATGCTCTGGGTAAACCGGGGTTCAAGCTGGCAAAGGGAGAAGGTCTTTCGGGTAAAGTATGGGAACTCGGAAAACCAATGGCAGTATCCAGCTACTCCTCATGGGAAGGACGGGCAGATGATTGGCCATGCGCTGACAGTGCTGTGCTTGCTGTACCAATCTTCTGGCGAGAAAAACTCCAGGGTGTGCTCAATATCGGTGCCCCATATGGCAGAAAGACGTTTTCTGAAGATGATTTGGAGATTCTTAACCAGTTTGCATCATATACAGCCATTGCGCTCCATAACTCCAGTCTCTACCAGCAGATTCAGATGGAACTCCATGAGCGTAAGCAGGCTGAAGAGGCTCTGAGCCATGTTGAAAGCCGTTATCAGAACCTGTTTAACAGTGTTCCGGTTGGACTGTATCGTTCGACACCGGATGGAAAGATTGTCGATATGAATCAACAATGGCTGAAGATGCTTGGTTACAGTCTTGATGATAAAGGCGAAGTTATGAAAATATCAGCAGAAGAATTTTTTGCTGATCCAGGGGCACGCAAGAAACAGATAGGAAAATTGTTTTCCAGAGGTGATCCACAATATTTTGAAGTACGGTTGGTGCGAAAGGACGGCCGTGTGATCTGGGTCCGGGATTCATCTCATCTGGTGGTCGATCCCGCCGATGGGCAGGAGTATTTTGAGGGAAGCCTTGAAGATATCACAGCAGCGAAAGAAGCTGACCGGGTCCGGGAAGAATTGCTTGCACAGATACAGCAGCAGGCAGAGCAGATGCTGCAGATCATTCGAACGGTACCGGAGGGAGTGCTGCTGCTGAATGAGCAGGGCGTAATACTTGAGGCAAATCCTTCAGGGATCGAAGCACTGGCAATTCTTGCGGGGAAACAGAAAGGCCAGGTACTCACGGAACTTGGCGACCATGGGCTTCAGGATCTGTTAACTTCCCCACCAAAAGGATTGTGGCATGAAATCCGAACAGAAAATGAAATCTATGAGGTCATCTCGCGGCCGCTGGAAATTGGGCCCGTAACCCATGGCTGGGTCATCGTTCTGAGGGATGTAACGATGGAGCGGAAAATCAAGCAGCGCCAGCAGCAGCAGGAGCAGCTGGCAGCAATAGGGCAGCTAGCGGGCGGTATTGCTCACGATTTTAATAATATCCTCGCGGTGATTGCGCTGCAGTCGGAAATGGGGCTCCTTGACCCCGGGATCACAAATGGCGTGCGCGATCGGGTGCAGATTATTTCCAAGCAGACGGATGTTGCGGCTGACCTTATTCAGCAGATCCTGGACTTCAGTCGGCAAACGGCAATTGAACTCAAGGATTTGAACCTGGTTGTTCTGGTTCGTGAAGAAATGAAGCTCCTTGAGCGTACGATCTCTGAGAATATTGTCATTAGTTTTTCCTGCAGTGAGACTCAGCTGCGTGTCTGGGCTGACCCAACCCGGATCAGACAGGTGCTGCTGAATCTTGCTCTCAATGCACGGGATGCCATGCCTGATGGCGGGCAGCTGGAGTTTATTCTGGATCAGGTGAGCTACGATGATCCTTCAACCAGCCCGATGGCAGACCTGGTTGGCAGCAGCTGGGCCAGACTTCGTGTCCGGGATACGGGAATGGGTATTCTGGATAAGGACCTGGTTCACATATTTGATCCTTTCTATACAACGAAGGAACCCGGGAAGGGCAGCGGCCTTGGCCTTGCGCAGGTTTATGGAATCATGCAGCAGCATAATGGTGCCATCCATGTTGAGAGCAGTTTTTCACTGGGGACCTGCTTCAACCTGTATCTTCCATTAACCCGAACAATGCGCCAGACCGGTCCGCTGCGGCCTGAGCCTATGCTGAAAAAAGGCAGAGGCCAACGCGTTATGGTAGTAGAGGACAACGAAGCTACCCGCAGTGCTATAGTATCCGTGCTGGAGTTGTTAAACTATGAAGTCCTGCAGGCAGAGAATGGGCATCATGCGCTTGAGTTGTACAGGGAGTGGAAAAGTACCATTGATGTAGTTCTTTCGGATCTTGTCATGCCTGAAATGGGGGGAAAAGCTCTGCTGTATGCTCTGAAGGCGCAGGATCCGGCTGTTAAAGTCATCCTGCTGACCGGGCATCTTGTACAGGATGATGGGTTTGATTTTGACAAAGCCGGTGCAGCAGGCTGGGTCCAGAAACCAGTGAGTGTCAAACAGATAGCAGGTATTCTGGCTGATGTGCTTGGTACAGGTTGACCCGGCCTGCTGCGTCTTTTTTTTCCACTTTTTTTTACTTGATTCCAAACATGGTGGTGCGTGGTTCGATAAAATTCTGTGCGTGTGTTGTGCGCCTCTGAAGCATTTCACCCAGCCTGATTAACCATGCCCCGAAACGGTGTGCGAAAACATCCATGGAATGTGTCTGATTCTGACGGGCACATCGTGTCAGATGGAATCGTGCTGCTTCAGCTTCGTATACTTTCGCATTGTATTTGTGGAGCTCCAGAAAGACATCCGGATTTGTTGAATACAGTGGAGACATTTTTTCCTGCCTTCTTTTGGTATTCTGTTCGTTACAATGATGAGATAGACGGGTACCGATTAATCCAATTACTGTTGCAAATAGTTTTTCAGCCTGGAGAAGGTATCCTCGATACGATCAATTGCCAGGGTGTACGTCTTGACACCTTCCTTCTTCTGAATACGCAGATAACCGGCTGTGCTGAGCTGGGACAGGTTACGTGAAGCGCTGGATTGACTGAGTTCGAGTGTTTCCATCACATCCTGAGCGGTTTGCGGGCCTTTGCCTGCCACCAGGTCCAGGATCAGCAGCCGGGTATCGTCCGCAAGGGCACGCAGTCGCATCAGGAGTTCAGTACGATTAAGGGCAGGCGAGGCTATTTCTGTGCCTTCTGGAATATGAGCCGGGAACAGGATATAGGCTTTCTGCTCATGAACTTCCGCCAAAAGCAGGTTTTCTCCGATATGGATGGAGGGGATGAATACAAGTTCCTCGATAAGCGGCAGCCAGATATCCCAGTGTGATGGGATCTGAGTGAAACCGGTTATCTTATGGATAACGTCTTTGCGTGAGATGTTGCTAAAAGAAAGGTTCTGGTAAGCGTTCACCGAATCCTGGATGAGTGGCTCAATACGCTGCCATTCCTGTTGCAGCAGTTTGTCCCATACCCAGCGCAGGTGTTGTACCATGGTGTTTTTGCGGACTTCCGGCTGCTGCAGGCGATCGAATTCGGCTTCGTAGAAGGCTGTTTTGAAAGAGCCCTTCTGCGCAAGAACTATTTTCCTGGTGAGATCGAGATAGGTCTTGAGATCCGTTCGTACTGCTTCTGCGGTGGGGAAGCTGGTTTCCTGCGGATGGTACACCTTTGCAAAAGCAATCAGTTCACGGGCTTCACTCTCAACCAATTCACGAGCATCCCGTTGTGCAAAGAGTTCGATCCAGTCGGGAAATGAAGAGGTTGTGTCACCATGCAGATAGGAAAAAGCAGCGCGGCTGACAAAACCGTTTACTTCCAGCTGAGCAGGTGTCAGTGGATGGTTCAAGGTTGAGACCCAGTTGATCAATTCCCCAGAATCTTCGCGTAACAGGAACAAACTGGTCAGTGCGTTGTATATCGGCGCGGTGGTAAAACTGATCCCGACCGGTGTGCTGCGGCGGACTATTTCGAGTTCTGGCATGGTATAGCCCTTTCTTCTCTATTTACCCGATATATCGGGTATGACAAATATATTCTAGCTCAGAATACAGACGGAGTCAAGCACAATATGCGATATATCCGCAAAAACGGGTAAATCTGTCAGAGTGCTGCACCTTGTTGAAGGAATGGGGAAGCGGTTCGAGTAACAGACATGGCGGTCGAGAAATTACTCCGTTTGTGGCTGGATTTTTACCAACTGGTTTTTTTACCATGAATGGATTAAGCTACGGACAAGGCATTGATCTGTTCGATGGTTCGCAGAAGGAGTGAAGACGGGGAGGGGAAAGATGGATTTTACACTTACCAGCAGTGTGTTTGTGTACGGAGAGCCGATCCCGGCAAAGTATACCTGTGATGGGGAAGGCATTTCGCCGCCGCTTTCCTGGCAGGGTGTTCCTGAAACTGCAAAATCCCTTGTGTTGATTGTTGATGATCCTGATGCGCCCATTGGTACCTGGGTGCACTGGGTTCTGTACAATCTTCCAGCTTCCACGGGATCCCTGGAGGAGAATATTTCTGCTGTTGATGCGCCTGTTCCCGGTGCCTGTCATGGAAAGAACAGCTGGAGGCGGCTGGGATATGGCGGCCCCTGTCCTCCTGGTGGTACGCACAGATATTTTTTCAAACTTTTTGCGCTGGATATCGTACTGGCACTGCAGCCTGGAGCTAAGAAGAAAGACGTAGATGCGAGTATGACCGGTCATGTGCTGGCTGAGGCCCAATTAATGGGAACCTACCGGCGCAGCCGTTCGTAGGGGGCGCAGGATAACCAACGCTACTTGGCGGTCGTCTGGGAACTGGTTGTGGACGATTGATCTTGGTGGGCAGCAGTGAAGCTGAGTTCAGCAAGATCCGAAGTAATATTGACGGATCGATTGTCGGATGGGTGGTAGTGTATGTGCACACGCAACAGGAAGTCGATATTCTCCGTCAGCACCTGTTCCACCTGAGTGCAGATAGAATCCCCTTCACGGATGGACATGGATCCATCCATACACAGTATCAGATTCAGGATCATATAGTGGCCGAACTTCTGGACATTGATTTCCTCAACCTGTTCCACACTTTCGATGTTTTCGAGCAGGCAGTATATTTGATCGACCAGAATTGGAGCCGGTGCGGTAGTCATCAGTTCAGCCGAGGATTCCTGGATGATCTGGATTCCGGTACGTAGAATCACGAGGGCGACCACAGCTCCTGCCAGCGGATCAACCCAGTGATAACCAAGGCGGGAAAGGCTGATGCCCAGCACAGCGGCCAGGGCGGAGAAGATATCATTGCGGTGGTCCCGGGCCAGTGCTGCCACTGTAGAGGTGCCAACGCTGCGGCCGATTTCCTGTGTGAAGAAGGTTAGGGCAATCTTCAGCAGGACGGTAAAAACAGCCACAATCAAGGCAGTTGGTGTGGCAGTCAGCATGTCCTGCTGGCCGGAAGCCATGTTGAAGATTTTGTTAGCGGCATTCCAGAGGATGGTAATTGCGGTTGTTATCACGAAAGCGCCAACTGCAACGGATGCGATGCTTTCAAACTGCCTGTGACCGTAAGGGTGTTCCTTGTCAGGTGGTTTATATGCGTGGCGGATAAATATACTCACGACTACATAGTAGGCTACGTCCGAAGTCGAATTGATACCATCTGCGAGCAAAGCCGGGCTGTGTCCGAATATGCCGGCTGCGGTTTTCAAGCCTGCGAGCAGGATGTTGGCAATAAGACCGATCCGCACAGCGAGGGATACTTTTCTGTCGTGTGTTTTTTCAACTGGGTTGTTGCAGTCTGTTGATTCTGGGTACATGTGTGCGTGTCGATGTCCGGTATGCAGGTAAGTATTGTCAAACACCAGGCAGGTGATTGTTCTGTTGTCCTGCTACGAAAAAGGATTATACCTTGTTTGGGAGAGCCTGTCGGGCAAAAAAACGGCATATTCCTTTCAGGAAAGTCGATTTCCAGACAGCGTTTTCAAAAACTGCTGGATGTGGGTAGATGCTCTGTAGGAAGAAGTACTGACAGATTTGATCCTGCCTGAACATATTGTTTCCCCTTTCTTATTACTGCAGCTCCCTGATGCTTCATTGATTGCTGCCTGAAAAACAGTACAATGGGCTGTAACACTTTACTGAACTCATGGAGGAACCGATGGAGTGTAAACAGGCGAAGAATCTGGAAAACTGCAACTGCAGTTATGAGCCATGCTCTCGCAAGGGAATCTGCTGTGATTGTATCCGCTACCACCTGCGCATGCGGGAACTGCCGGGCTGCTGTTTTCCGGATGGAGCTGAGCGGACGTATGACCGCTCCTTCGAGCATTTTGCACGGCTTGTACAATCCGGGAGCGTATGACTTCGAAGCGTACGGTTTCAATGGCATCTGACAGTTCCGGACAGGATGGCCTGATAGATATGGATGGGGAGTGGCAGCGCAGATTGATAGTTGCACCCGGGAGGGATTATGGATAGCAAGATTGCAGATGTAAGAGAACAGATTGTTGTTATCGGGGCATTGATGTATGCCCGCCGGTTAACTGATTCCGCGGGTGGGAATATCAGTGTGCGGGTAGGTGATCGGATTTGTATTACACCGCGTTATGCAGGAAGCCAATTCCGCTGGCAGTTGAAACCAGAACAGGTTGTTGTGGCTGACATGGACGGCAACAAGCTTGAAGGAGACGGCGAAATTTCACGTGAATCAGCTGCCCATTTCCTGGCATTCAAGACGTTTCCGGAAGTAGGTGCGGTTGTGCACGGACACGCTGAGCATATCCTCGTATTTGCATCACTGGCGCAACCCATGCCGCCGGTTCTGGAGTGTACCAGGAAGTTTGGCGAAATCCAGGTCGTAGACTATGCACCTGCTCACAGCATGGATCTTGCGCAGAATCTGATTGGGAAGCTGCAGGGCCAGGAAGCACGAATAAGGAAACAGGCTGCGGCTTTAATCTCTCCGTATCATGGATTATTTGCCTTCGGCAGGGATCTGGATGCAGCTTATGACACACTTGAACGGCTTGATATTAATGCGTTTGTTTTGCTGAATGACCATGCATATTCAGGAAAAACCGGTGCTGACATTTCTTCCAGGATGGAGGAAGGTATTGCGGCTTATTTTCCCGGGTCCGGCGAAATCCGGCCTGCGCCGGCGGGTGGAGCAGAGAAATGATTCTGGCAATCAATCCGAACACCGCCATAGACAGGACACTGTTCATACCAGCCTATGTTCCCGGTGCGACGATACGGGCAACAAATTGGGCGGTTGGAATGGGGGGGAAAGCCGCGGATGCTGCCTGGATTCTGGGGGTACTTGGTTACCCGTGCCGGCTGCTGGGATTCGCCGCCGGCGAAGCAGGGCAGCAGATGGAAAAGATGCTGCGGACGCGGGGTGTGGAGGTGGATTTTACTCCTGTCGGCGGTGAGACCCGTGTAAACACCGTTCTGGTTGAGGAGAAAAGCGGTGAGCAGTCTACCATTTCGGTGGATACACTCCAGGTACAGCCGCAGCATGTGGACGCGCTGTCGAAAGCAGTGCGAGCAGCGCTGCTGGGTTGCAGCTGTGTGGTGCTGGGGGGGAGCCTTCCGCGCGGAGTAAAGGCTGACCTGTACGCGGAGTGGATACGTGCTGCGGTTGAACTCGATAAACCGGTGATCCTGGATGCCAGCGGGGAGGCGCTGCGTGCTGGTTTGACAGCTGGTCCGACAGTAATTAAGCCGAACCGTGATGAACTTGGCACACTGGCAGGGAAAAGGATCCGGACGCTGGAAGAAGCATATGAGGCTGGAAAGCAGATTCTGGACGAGACCGGTACGATCGTGGTTCTCACGCTGGGGGTTGAGGGGGCGTTAGTCGTACAGCCGGAACAGACATGGCGGATTCCACCACTGGAAGTGCCGGTGGTTTCCACGGCTGGTGCGGGGGATGGTGTACTGGCGGGACTGGCTGCTGCGTTATCTCAAGGCGACCCGCTGGAGAAGGGGGCACGACTGGGCTTTGCCGCTGCAGCAGCGGTGATGCAAACACCAGGCACGGCAGACTGCCGTCTGGCTGATGTTGAGCGTTTCAAGCCACGTGTTTCCCTGAAGCCTTATCCGTAAAGGTGAATTACAGGAGTCACGGATATCCCGGTATGAACAATGGGGACGTTCTGAAAACAAAGCGCATTTTCCCTATCCGGCTGAGGTTCTCGATGGCGTACTATCTCCGGATCGGGCAGGGTGTGCTGGTGGATGCGGGCAGCCCGGGTGAGGAAGCTCGTATACTTGCTTTCCTTGAGCGTATCAACGCGCCGACCCCCGCATTTATCTTCTTAACCCATTCGCATTTCGATCATTTCGGCAGTGCTGCCGCGCTTCAGCGGGAGACGGGAGCGCTAATCGCCGTGCATGAAGCTGATGCCGGTGCGTTGGCGAGGGCAGAAACGCCGCTGGGAATAACTCGAGGGCGGGGACGATGGACCCGCGCGTTTTTGCCGCTGGTGGAGCGTTTGCTGCCTCTTGAACCGGTGCGTGCAGATATGCTGCTGGAGGATGAGCAGAGGCTGGACCAGTTCGACCTTCCGGCGAGAGTGATCCATACCCCCGGCCACACCAACGGTTCGAGCACACTGCTGCTGGATTCGGGTGAGGCTTTTGTGGGGGATTTACTCTCTGCGACCGGATCTCCGCATGTTCAGCGGTATTACGCGCTGGATTGGGAGGCGCTGAAATCCAGTGTTGAACGTGTCCGGCAGCTGCGCCCTCACAGTATCTACCCCGGTCATGGCCGCAACCCGATTACGGCAGACGATCTGAAATCGCTTCTCTGATCTGACCCGACCTCGCCCGTGGTACGGGAAGGTTCCAGGAAGTCTATCCAGGCTGTTATCCTGTGAAACCGATGGCAACTCATTTTTGAGAGTCCTTTTGAATCTGCCCCTGTCGATCTTGCCCGTGGTACGGGAAGGTTCCAGGAAGTCTATCCAGGCTGTTATCCTGTGAAACCGATGGCAGCGCTATTTCGAGAGTCCTTTTGAACCTGCCCCTGTCGA